>JAPLYH010000016.1 GCA_026395615.1 Candidatus Parcubacteria bacterium
AATTCTTATTTATGATGCACGATATCCAACACGAAATTTTAAAACAACTTTTATTCAGTGAAAAACTGAGGTTTTCAGAATTGAATATCAATAATATATCTAATGACCATTTTTTTTTTTTTTTAAACAGATTATTAGAAGAAAAGTTGATAGCAAAAGATGATGATGGACTATACTCTCTTACTATTATTGGAAAGGAATATGCCAATAGACTAGACGTTGATTCTGGAAAAACAAAAATAGAAAGGCAGGCAAAGCTAGGAGTAGTAGTTGTTTGTACTAAAGATAACCAGAAACAATATTTGATGCAGCAGCGCCTAAAACAGCCATATTACGGCTTTTTTGGATTTATTTCCGGGAAAATAAAATGGGGAGAGATGGTTTTAGAAACAGCAAAAAGAGAACTGAAAGAAGAATCTGGGCTTGATGGAGATTTAAAACTTTCAGGAATAGAACATAAAATAGATTATTCTCGGAATAGTGAGCTTTTAGAAGATAAATTTTTCTATGTTTTTGAAGCCACTAATCTTAAAGGAAATTTGTCAGAGGAATTTGAGGGTGGCAGGAATTCTTGGAAAACCAAACAGGAAATAAAGGAATTGCCAGAAATATTTGATGATGTGTTGTTGATAATTGACTTACTGGAAAAGAAAGAATTTAAGTTCTGGGAAAATAAATTCATTGTTAAAAGATACTAGCTGAGCTTGAGGAATTTTGAATTAAAATAATTCTTATATATCAACAAAATTAGTTTTTGTTGATTTTTTTGCATTGCAAAGGGAAAAAATTAGTGATATATGTAAGATGATGCCTGGAAGTGTAGGGCACACATACCGGACGGGCCCCACATCAAGCCATGGGCTTGCAAGGGGGAATGACGCGGGCGCGGAAAAGGAGCTCGATAATGCGCATGCGTAATCTAGTCGTTGGAGGTTTCGTCTTCTAGCCCACGACCGCGGCGATAGGAAGATTGGAAACTTCTAACTCCGGAACAATGGCAGTTGCTTGCTCCTCGGTAGCAGCTGCCATTGCGAATATTTCCCGCTTAGCGGGTTTTTATATTTTTTTAAATCTTGTTTAAAACCCCTGAAAATGATAATCTAAAAACAAATATGTTGGTCCCTGTAGTTCAACGGATAGAACGATTCTCTCCTAAGGAATAAATGAAGGTTCAATTCCTTCCAGGGACACAGGAACTGCTATGGGCTCGTAGCTCAGCTGGCAGAGCGCGCGCATGGCATGCGTGAGGTCGAGGGTTCAAATCCCTCCGAGTCCACAAAGGAATTCTTATTGAGCGATAGTGAGATTTAGAATTTCTTGTGCCCGCCATAGCTTTAGCGGAGGCGGGCTGCAATAATCTATTAATTAATTGTTAAATCTATTATGAAAATTGATTCTGAAAAAATAGAACAGGTTCTCACAAGAGGAGTTGAGCAAGTTGTTGATAAAGAGCATTTAAGAGAAGCTCTTGCTTCCGGTAAAAAATTGCGCATTAAATTAGGCATTGACCCTACGGGAGATAAAATTCACATAGGAAGGGCAACTCAACTTTGGAAGCTCAAAGCATTTCAGGATATGGGGCATCAGATAGTTTTGATTATTGGTGACTTTACTGCTCGTATTGGAGATCCGTCAGACAAACCAGAGGGCAGAAAGGGGCTTAAAGAAGAAGAGATTAAGAAAAATGTTAAATTGTATTCCGCTCAAATCGGGAAAATTCTTGATTTAAAGAAAACAGAGATTAGACATAATAGCGAATGGTTCAATAAAATGGATCTTGGTGATTTTCTGCATCTGGCCGGAAGTTTTTCTGTCCAGCAGTTGGTTCAAAGAAGGAATTTTCATGAAAGGTTGAAAAAGGGAGAGCCGATTTCTTTGAAAGAAATTTGTTATCCTCTTTTGCAAGGTTTTGATTCGGTAGCAATAAAAGCAGATATAGAATTGGGCGGTTATGACCAGCTTTTCAATTTGAATGCCGGCAGAGATATCCAGCGATTATGCGGTATGCATCCGCAAGATATAATGACTTTAAAAATGCTGTCAGGGCTTGATGGCAGAAAAATGTCTACAAGTTGGGGCAATGTGGTTAATATGATTGATAAACCGGAAGATATGTATGGAAAATTAATGTCTATGCGAGATGAAATGATTCTTGATTATTTTGAACTTTGTACCCTTGTTTCTAATAAAGAATTAAGTGAAATTAAGAAAGAACTTAAAAATAAAAAGGTTAATCCAAAGGATATAAAAGCCAGATTAGCTCGGGAGATTGTTTCTATGTATCACGGCGCGAAATCAGCAATAAAAGCAGAACAGGAATTTCATAAAATATTCAAGGAAAAAAGTTTGCCTTCTCAAATGCCAGTATTTTTTACCCCAAAACCCAGTTATCCAATAATGGAACTTCTATATCATTTGGGATTTGCCAGTTCTAATAGCGAGGGGAAAAGATTAGTTCTTCAGGGAGGGGTTAAGATTGATTCTAAGATAATAAAAGATTTCAAACAGGAAATAAAAGTTAAGGACGAAATGGTTATTCAGGTTGGTAAAAGAAAGTTTGCTAAATTAATCACTCACGATGGCAGATGCGAATAAAGAAAAAATAGCTATTGTCGGCGCAGGAATTATGGGGCTTTATTTGGCATGGCGGTTAAGGCAAAAAGGCTATGAAGTTGTGGTGTTTGAAAAAAAAGATAGAGTTGGAGGGAAGCCATGTACAGCATTAATATCAGAGAGGATTAAATCAGTTGTCCGTGGCATAGTCATATCGAGATCGTCGATCATATGCTGGATTAAGTCATCAAGGTGAAATATTTTCACGGGTAAGTCATCCACCGGGACTGCATATCCATCATTGCGACGGCAATTTGTAACAAAGATTAATTCAGCTGCCCCATCATCAAAGCGCTCAAAGAGAGAAAGATATCTTGGTTGAAGCTCTTTTTTTACCGCTTTGGCAAGAAATGCATCCCGTTGGCCAGTATTTATAAAAGCTCGGACAAAGTACGCTATCTCTTGATAGAATGCCGGAGGT
>JAPLYH010000005.1 GCA_026395615.1 Candidatus Parcubacteria bacterium
CAAACAAAAAGTCCTTATTTGAGTAATAAATACACATTGACTGAAACAATTTTAAGGGTTAAATTAAACTAATATGAAAAAGAAGAAAACCTCCACAAAACATACTAAAAAACCTAATATGAAGGTTAAAACAAAGCTTAAGGCAAAACCTAAAACAAAACCTAAAACAAAACCTAAGATAAGGGTTAAATCAGGTGATGTTTTAAAGAAAACAAAACAAGAATCTTCGTTTCAGCCGAGGATAGGCATAATTGGTATTGGCGGAGGAGGCGGTTCTATCGTTGGGGAAATAGCAAAAGTAATACACAGAAAGAGATTACCTCATCTGAATAAGATTAAATTCATAGTTGCTAATGTTGATTATCAAGCAATTAAAACAGTTCCCAAACAGGCAGGAACTTTTTATTTTGGAAAAGAAATAACTCACGGACTCGGTTGCGGGATGAATCTTGAATTAGGAGAAAAATCCGCTTTGCAGGACAAAAAACCGATAGAAAAGTTATTGAAGAATTGTGATTTTTGTATATTTATTTCCTGTTTGGGAGGTGGAACTGGTTCCGGAGCAACTCCGGTGTTCGCTGAAATTGCAAAGAGTTTAGGAATTTTGTCTCTTGGAATTTTTACCCTGCCTTTTGCTTTTGAAGGCAACGAAAGGGGAAGAATAGCCAGGAATTCTTTGGAAAAGATAAGGCCTAATATAAACGCTTTCGCAGTAATTCCAAATCAAAGAATTTTTAAAATAATAGACCAAAAAACACCTATTCATAAATCTTTGTCAGCGATGAATAATGTCTTGGTAAAAATACTGGAAGGATTTATAGAAACATTATATCTTCCAGGAATGATTAATCTTGACTTTTCTGATTTCAAAGCAGTTTTAGAAAAAGAAAATCAATTAACTTATTTGAATTCGGAAGAATCTAGTGGGGCGAATCGAGGAGAAAAAGTGGCAGAAGCGGTTCTAAATAATCCTTTGATGAATTATGATATTTCCGGAGCTGATAAAATGCTTTTTAACATAGTAGGTTCAAAAGATATGAAAATGAGTGAAGTAGAGGGGATAAGTAAAAAAATAGAAAACTACAATCCACAAGCAAAAATTATTTTTGGGGTTATGGAAGATAGTCAGCATCAAGGAAAAATTAAGATTACATTGATAGCGGTTGGGTGCGGAGTAAAAACGAAACCTAAATCAAAGAAAAGGAAAGCGAAAAAACAGGAACCAAAAAATAAAGAGGTTCCTCAAGAAACAATCAAACAGAAAGGGAAAATGCCTAAAAAAGAAAATACTAAGCCTGAAGAAAAAACAAAGGAAATGGAAAAAGAAAAAGTTCCTGAAATTAAGGAAACAAAAACAGAACCAGTAAAAGAAATAAAACCAATAAAGCAACCTAAGAAAGTTGAGATTATCAGAAAGACGAATATTCGGAGAAATGCCTTGGATGTGCATAAAAGCAAATGCTTGACGAAGGGGAAAAATTGGAAATCCCGGCATTTCTTCGCCAACCGGAAAAAAGTTAATTTGATATATTATGAAAAACGAAATCAAAAAAGCAATTTTGCCCATTGCTGGATTAGGTACCAGGTTTTTACCTTTATCAACAATAATGCCAAAAGAGATTTGGCCGGTTATAGATAAGCCGGCAATTCAGTTTATTGTTGAGGAAGCCAAAGCATCTGGAATAGAGGAAGTGATTTTTGTTTCTAATGCTAAAAAGAAATTTGTTCTTGATTATTTTAAGGGTTCTCCGGCACCATTGAAAAAGATTCTTAGCAGCAGAAAAAAAACAGAAGCAATAAAGGCCTTAGAAGAATTAGAAGAATTGATTAAAGGCGTTACTTTTTCTTCGGTAATGCAAGACAGGCCGATGGGCGATGGTCATGCTATATTGCAAGCGCTTCCAAAATTGAAAAAAGAGCCGGCAGGAGTACTTTTTGGGGACGATATAGTGGAATCAACTGTTCCTTGCTTGCAACAGCTTATTAATGTTTACGCAACCTGCGAAAAACCGGTTTTAGCTCTTTATAGATTACCGAAAGAGTTGCTTCATTCGTACGGAGTGGTTCAAGTGGAAAAAATCGCTAATCGAGTATATAAAATAAAGAAAATTGTTGAAAAACCAAAACCAGGAGAAGAACCTTCCGATTTGGCAGTGATTGGAAAATATATTTTAACTCCGGAAGTTTTTGATTTTCTGAAAACAGCTAAACCAAATGAAAAAGGAGAAATTGTTTTAGCCGATACTTTTGATAAAATGCTCCAAGCAGGCAAAAGCATATATGGATATGAGGTAGAGGGCAAATGGTTGGAATGTGGCAACAAGATAGCGTGGTTAAAAACAGATCTTTATCTGACTTTGAAGGATCCTCAATATGGAGCTGAACTTAGGAAATTCGCCAAGGATAATAATTTAATATAAGCATGGAGAATCAAACTCTTTACGACTTGATAATAATCGGCGGAGGTCCGGCAGGCGTAACTGCCGGAATTTATGCTATTAGAAAGAAACTAAAAACCTTAATTATTTCAAAAGATTTTCAGGGGCAGATTAAGTGGGCAGTATCTATAGAAAATTATCCAGGATTGCCGAATATCAAAGGAACGGATTTAGCCAAAAAACTTGAGGATCATTTAAAAGAATATGGAGCAGAGATTGTAAATGATGAGGTTATTAAGATTGAAAAAGAAAATCAGATTTTTGAACTTATTACAAAGAATGGCGATAGATTTATATCTCTTTCTGTTATTATTGCCACAGGCGCTGACCCAAGGCCATTGGAAG
>JAPLYH010000013.1 GCA_026395615.1 Candidatus Parcubacteria bacterium
ACTGAATTTAACATCGCCAACAAAATCCTTTCTACCTTTAAATTTATTGATGCAAATAATGAAACAACAAATTGGCAAACCTACAGGAATGAAGAATACGGATTTGAGATAAAATATCCAAAAGATTTTTCTTTAGACGAAAGAAATTCCTCAGGGCTTCTTATTGGCAACTCAACGAATAGCGTTGAGACCGTATATTTTTTCGATATTTTTTCTAAAGAAAAATCCTTAACCCTACATGATTACATTATAAAAAAGCAATACAATCCAGAAATGAATCCTTATTATGAAAGACCAGAGTATCAAGATCTAACAAAAATAGGTTGGAATTTTAGGAGAGATGCTGGTGATATTGAAATATGGAGTGAAGGGTTTAAAGAAACATTGGGCGGCTTCGAAAGTCAATCCTATCTATCCAATTTATCTCATCCAGAGTTAGTAATATCGGCTAGTTTTAATACGGATGGAATTAATCAAGCAGAAGCAGAGAAGGAATATATAATTTTTAATCAAATTCTTTCCACATTTAAATTTATTGATTAGAAATGACGAAGATTAAATCTATCACAGCGCAGACAATATTGGATTCAAGAGGAAATCCAACAATAGAAGTTATAGCAGAAACTTCTGATTTTTCTGTTAAAGCAAATGTGCCATCCGGCGCATCCACTGGAAAACTGGAAGCAAAAGTTCTTGATGTTCCAAAAGCAGTTAAAAATATTAATGAAATTATCGCTTCTCAATTAATAGGGAAAGACCCAACTCAACAAAAAGAAATAGATGATTTGCTTATTGAAATAGACGATACGGAGAACAAGTCTGTTTTAGGCGGTAATGCTATTGTTGGAGTTTCAATGGCAATCTCAAGATTAGGGGCAATGGCTGAAAATATTCCTTTATGGAAATATATCAGTCAGATTTCCGGCTTAGAACCAAAAATACCTCGTCCGTGTTTTAATATAATAAATGGGGGAGCGCACGCTCATAATGATTTGGATATTCAGGAGTTTATGATTGTCCCTCAAATGAATAGTTTTGCAGAAAATTTTCAGGCAGGGGATGTTTATCAATCATTGGAAAGTATTTTGAGCAGAAAGTTTGAGAAATTGCCAATCGGCGATGAAGGAGGTTTTTCTCCAGATATTTCTTCCGCCGCTGAAGCGTTGGACTATTTGGAGCAGGCAATTATTAAAGCCGGATTAAACAAAAGGGAAATAAGTTTTATTCTTGATTGCGCTGCAACTCATTTTCAGGAAGGAGATAGTTATCAAATACAAGGATTATCTTTAAATCGGGAAAAATTACTTGAATTCTATAATGATTTAATTGTAAAATATCATATTATTGGAATTGAGGATCCTTTTGCAGAAAACGATTGGCAGGGATTTCAAGAAATTTTCAAAATGATGGGGGATAGAGCGATAATCATAGGAGATGACTTATTGGTTACAAATCCATTAAGGATAAAAGAGGCGATAGAAAAAACCGCTTGCAATGGAGTGATTATAAAGGTGAATCAGATAGGAACAGTTAGCGAAGCGATGCAGGCAGTTAAATTAGCAAAAGAGCATCAATGGAAAATAATTGTTTCTCATCGTTCAGGGGAAACAATGGATGATTTCATCGCTGACTTCGCGGTTGGAGTTGGTGCTGATTTCATAAAATCAGGTGCGCCAGTTCCGCCTGAACGACTGGCAAAGTATAATAGATTATTATTAATTGAGCAAAAAGAATATGAAAAGTAAACAAATCTTATTTCTTATTGTCGCCTTAGTAATTATCGCTGGAGCTGTTTTAATTTGGCAGTTCTGGCCAAAGCCAGAGAGCGCAACTCCGTCACCAACTCCAACAACAGTAGATGAAACCGCGGATTGGCAAACATATGTTAATAATGATTATAGTTTTGATATAAGATACCCGGAGAATTGGAAAACAGACAAATGCTCCAAAACAATAGTTTTTGGGCCAAAAGAAACGATTGAAAAATTAGTAAGCAATGGTTGCGCTATTGGTATGGCGAAAGAATTAATTTTGACTATTAATTTTCGAACAACTCAGCAATATGAGGAGATTATTGTTCCTTTCCGCAAAACAGATGAAAACAAAAATGTTGTTTTAGATAAAGTTACGGTAGGGGATTTAGAGGTCTCGCATTATACAACAAATTATCTCAAAGACGCTTCTATGGGATTTAAGGCGGGAGATATAATAACAGATGTTCTAGTTCCAGTTGAAAATGGATATTTGGAGATAACTTTATTAGATAATCAATATATAGATATTTACAATAAAATGCTAAAGAGTTTCGGATTCATAATTTACTAATTTATTATGTATAAATTAGTTCTATTAAGACATGGCGAGAGTATCTGGAATAAGGAAAATCGCTTTACTGGTTGGACTGATGTTGGCTTGACAGAAAAAGGGATTCAAGAAGCAATTGAAGCCGGAAGACTTTTAAAACAGGAAGGATATATTTTTGACATTGCCTTTACTTCGGTTTTACAGAAAGCAACAAAAACATTAGAAATTGTTTTAAAAGAAACGGGTTTAGAAAATATTCCAGTAGAAAAGTCCTGGCGGTTAAATGAAAGATTTTATGGCGCGTTGCAAGGATTAAATAAATCGGAAACAGCTGAAAAATATGGAGAAGAACAAGTCCTTTTATGGCGAAGAAGCTATAATGAAAGACCTCCGTCAATTACAGAAGATGACGAAAGATATCCTGGCAAAGACTCGCTGTATAAAGATTTAATAAAAGAAGAAATCCCTTTAACAGAATCACTTGAAGATGTAGAAAGCAGAGAAATTCCCTACTGGGAAAAAGAAATAGTTCCAGCGATTAAATCCAATAAAAAAGTTCTGATATGCGCTCATGGAAATAGTTTAAGGGCATTAATAAAATATCTTGATAATGTATCGCCGAATAAAATTTCTGACTTGAATATTCCAACGGGCATACCACTGGTTTATGAATTAGATGACAATTTGAAACCAATCAGACATTATTATCTTGGCAATCCGGAAAAAGTCGAGCGAGCCACTCAGATTGTTGTTGACCAAGGAAAGGTTTTAAAAAAATAAATATTGTGTTAAAATTATCAATCGTCGTTCGTAAAATAATTAATCGTTAAATGTTATGAACAAAGACAAAGATTTATCAACAGTTATTCTCGGAGGAGTTTCAGCTTTTTTGTTAGCTATTTTGCTCTATCAAAATTTTGTTCCCGGAGCTTATACTTTCAATGGTGGTTCCGCTACTGCTGGAGCTATGTCTAAAGAGGATGCTGCTAATAAAACTATCACCTATATACAAGATAATTTAGCTTCTCCTGGTACGGAATTTACTTTAAAAGGAAGCGAAGAAAAAAGCGGTGTTTATGAAGTAAGTTTTGATGTTATGGGACAAAGCGAGAAAGTTTATGTAACAAAGGATGGAAAAATTTTATTTCTCAATTCTTTTGATATGAATCCGCCTGCGGAAAAAACCCTTACAAAAACAGATAAACCAACGGTGGAATTATTTGTAATGTCTTTCTGCCCTTATGGGAATCAAGCAGAAGGATTAATGAAACCAGTTGCTGATTTATTGGGGGATAAGGCAGACATACAACTCCATTATATCTTTTATACTAAAGATCAAGGTTATACTTATCCGGATTCTTGCTATGATGAGGCGGGACAATATTGTTCTATGCACGGTATTCAGGAACTTCATCAAGATGTGAGAGAATTGTGCGTACAAAAATATCAACCAGATAAATTATGGGGTTTTGTTAAGGCAATAAATGACCAGGCGACAGCTCAAAATGTGGATAGTAAGTGGGAAGCGATTGCCAATAGCAATGGTATTAAAGAAACATCTAAAATCGCCGGCTCTCCAATGATCGTTATAAATGGAATTATTTATGATGGCGCAAGAACTTCTGAAGGTTATAAAGAGGCAATTTGCTCTACTTTCAATAATGCTCCATCTGAATGTCAGCAAGCAATAACAACAGATACTTCAACGAGTACAACTAATCCGGGAAGTTGTCAGTAATCATTAATGATAAATGATTAATTTATGGCTATAGTGAAAGTTTATTCAACACCAACTTGCCCTTATTGCGAGATATTAAAGCAATTCCTTAAAGAAAAAGGAGTGGAATTTGAATCAATAGATGTATGTGACAATGAAACAGCTCAAAATTATATCTTTGAAAAGACCGGGAAAATGGCAGTGCCAATAACAGAAATAGATGGTGAAATTGTTGTTGGATTTGATAAAGCAAAAATAATGGAATTGCTTAATCTAAAGGACTAAAAATTAACCTGCCCGCATTGCTACGCAAAGCGTTGCAGGCGGGGTTTCAAAAAAAATGGTTAAAGTGGCTATAAATGGTTTTGGCAGAATTGGACGTCTTACTTTGCGTCACATTCTTAAAAATCAATCAAATATTCAGATTGTAGCGATTAACGATTTAGATTCAGCTGATATATTAGCTCATCTTTTGAAATATGATTCCTCTTATGGAACTTATGAAAAATCAGTTGAAGTTAAAGATGGGAAAATAATTGTTGATAAGCATACTATTGAAGTATTTTCCGAGCCAAGGCCAGAAAATTTACCTTGGAAAAAATTAGGAGTAGATGTAGTTTTGGAATGTACCGGCGCATTCAGGACT
>JAPLYH010000010.1 GCA_026395615.1 Candidatus Parcubacteria bacterium
TCTCCTAAAAAAATTCCTGCGACTAAAAATGCAAATGCCGGGATAGAAAGAGTAGAAAGCTTACCTTGGGGTTTTGTTTTTTTAAGAAAAACCAATAACCCTAAAATAACAGCCAACGCCACGATAGCTATTATAATACAAATCAATTGCGCATTCATAATTTTTTATATTAAATGTTTTTTCGTGAAAGCATAGCCCGAACTGGATTTTAGGTATTTCTCAAACTCTTGAGCTCTTTTCTTATTCGAAAAAATACAACACCATATAAGCCGAAAAGGACGCCTTGAACTACAATACTTTGATGAGCCCGAATTATGTTCTCGCAACCGTCTTTCCAAATTAACAGTCAAGCCGATATAGCGACTATTGTCTATTTTACTTTGAATAATGTAAACAAAATACCACTTCGTCAAGCCTTCGCGGGACACCACTTCGCTTTTTGAAATATATTATACTCTATAAATATTAGGTGCTTGCACCGCGTAGCTCGCTGAGTGTAAGCGAAGCGAGCGAAGTGGTGGACCCGGGCGGAGTCGAACCGCCATCACCTCAATGCGAATGAGATATTCTGCCATTAAACTACGAGCCCTTATTCTCATTGAAGAATAATTCTTGCGCGAAGAGTTGACTCTCTTTTAGAAAACATAAAAGAAACTTTTCCTTTGAATGTTTGTTTTATTTTTTTTGCCAATTGCTCTGCCATTTGATTTTCTGTAGTTAAAATTCTCAACATTCCTTTAGCAACGGTTTGAATAGAAATAATTCTATCCATTGGATCTCTTTCAAAAGCGGTTTCTGAAAAATTACTGATTAAATTTTCTATTTCCTCTTTTTTATTATCAGGAATATTTTCAATAATGATTTCTCCCTCATAGCGATGGCTCTGTATCATCTGACAAGCAGGACAAATTCCGGATCGAGTAGCCTCTTTCTCATAACCTGGAATATTTTCTAATCCGTGATGCCATGATTTTTGCCAAAATGCAGCGCCGCATTCTTCGCAAACCAAAATATCCCTTTTCGCTTTGCCGAATTCATTTTCTTCTTTTTTGGACCCTGGAAAAGGCCATGTTGTTTTTTGAAAAAAATTTCTCATAAAATAATAAAAATAAATAATAAACTTTCGGGGGACAAGGATTTGAATGCAGGACATTCCATCCATTATGTGATATAATTATAAATAGGCTTCCATTCTGTTTATAATACTAAAACTCTAAAAAATAGCAACCAAAATATGGCTAATCTTATAAAAGTTCATTGTAAAAATTGTAATAAAGTTTTTCTAAAAGACAAGGGGCATTATAAAGAAAATATAAAACTCGGGCACAATTTTTATTGTTCAAAAAGATGCGAATTAAAATTCAAAACAAAAAGAAAAACCTTAAAATGCGAAAATTGCGGTAAGGCCATTAAGCGACAACTTAGTAAAATTTCTGATCATAATTATTGTTCTAAATCTTGCGCTGCTGCTGTAAATAACAAAAAATTTCACAAAAAAAAGATTAAATTAAAAACTTGTGCGGAATGCGGGAAACAATATAAAAAAAATACAAATAATATTAAGTATTGTTCTTTATCCTGCAGACGAAAAGCGGAGCAAAAAAATCCAGAAGAATTATTAAAAATAATTAAAGAGGTTACTGAAATTTTAAAAAGAGTTCCGGCAAGGCGAGAAATAAATAAAATTCATTATTCCTGCAGAAAAATTTTCGGCTCTTGGAATAATGCTGTTATTGCTGCTGGTTTTCAGCCAAATCGCTCACATAACCAAAGGATGTATAAGCGTGTAAATACCATAGCCATAGATGGTCATCTTTGTGATTCTATCTCCGAAGCTCTAATTGATAATTGGCTTTATAAAAATAAAATCTCTCATGAAAGAAATGTCCACTATCCAAAAACTAATCATAGGGCAGACTGGGCAATATTATTCAAGAATCAAAAAATATTCATCGAATATTTTGGTTTAGTAAATGACAGTTCGAGATACGATCGCTGCGTGAAAGAAAAGAAAAAATTATGTAAAAATCAAAATATTTCTTTAATAGCGATTTACCCAAGAGATTTGTATCCTAAAAATCATTTAGAAAATAATTTAAAAAACAAATTTAAAAATTATTTACCAAATTAGTGTCAGGGCGGAGAGAATCGCACTCTCGATTTCCGCTTCCCGAAAGCGGCGTCTTAGCTGCTAGACCACGCCCTGATTACGAAACCCAGTATTTCTTTTTAGTCATTTCTTCTCTTTTTGTCACTATTTCTTCTTTTCTGCTTTTGGCAATTTTTGCCATTTGTTCTATTTTTTTATCATCAAACTTACTTAATTCTTTAAGCCGTTTATTTAAATAAACTTTTTTGTTGTTCTTCGGCTCATCAAGGATTTCGCCCAAAAGAATATCAAGAATTTTTCCAACTTTAGGCCCTGGCTCTATTTTCAAAACCTTCATAATATCATCTCCTCCTATTTTCAAGGCCGTAGCGTTAATCGGGTCAAGAGCTACTTTCTCCGCCACAAATTGAAAATGTCTTAATTTATAAGGCATGGCCTTCGGACATCCGGAACCAATTCTATCGCACATTCTTAATTGAACTAATTCTTCAAAATTCTCCGCTCCAACCCTTGCTAGCAAACGCCTTACAGATGATTCCTGAACTTCGCCGATATTATAATAGAAAAGATGATATCTGACTAATTTAACTATCTTTTCTATATCTTTTTTGGGAAATTTCAAGTTCTCTAAAATTTTAGCAGTCATTTTTGCTCCCACTATTTCATGATTATAAAAAGTTGAATCAGCTCCTTGCCCTTCCTTAACTCTTGGTTTTCCACTGTCATGGAAAATGATAGAATGTTCATAAACTTCATATATATGATGTTTGTTCTGACCAACTTGGTACCCTTCTATTAATTCCGGAACAATATGTTTTAAAAGCTCTGTTTCTCTTAAAAGTTCTATTCCTTTAGATGGGTCATCAGACATCACTATTTTTATAAATTCATCCCTGATTCTTTCTTTAGAAATAAATTTCAAAAGACCGGCATTTTTTCTGACAGCAGAAAGAGTTTTTTCCTCTATATTAAAACTTAGGGAAGTAGCAAAGCGAACTGCCCTCATTAATCGTAAAGAATCTTCTTGAAACCTTTCTTCTGGTTTACCGACTGCCCGAATCAGTTTGTCTTTTAAATCTTTCTGTCCTTCAAATGGATCAATAATTTCATCATTTTTAATTTTCAATGCAATTGCATTAACAGTAAAATCCCTCCTAGATAAATCTTCCTTTATTGTCTTTGCCCATTTAACTTTATCGGGATGTCTCTTATCAGTATACTTTTCTTCAGTTCTGAAAGTGGTTATTTCTATTTCTTTTAAATTTTCTTTCTTGCTTGAAGTTAAAACTGTTACTGTGCCAAATTTATTCACATTAAAACTCTTGGGAAATATTTTTTCTAATTCTTTCGGATTAGCATTAGTGGCAATATCCCAGTCATTCGGTTCAACTCCTAGTAATAAATCTCTCACGCATCCTCCAACTACAAATGCTTGAAAACCCTTATTTTCAAGGATGCTAACTATTTTCCTTACTTCTATAGGAATGCTCATATTCCCCAATTCTAACTTAATTCTTGCGGTTTTTCAATTGGTAATATAGAATTAAATAAAGCCCCCGTGGCTCAACTGGATAGAGCGCCTGTCTTCGGAACAGGAGATTGAGGGTCCGAATCCTTCCGGGGGCATATGTGACTACTATAATTCAAACTAAAAATATAAAACAAAAAATTAAAAATTAAAACCATGAATAAAAACACAAAAATTTTGCTAATAGGGCTATTTCTTGGTCTTTTCGTTATCGTAAGTCAGGCATCAGCAGCTGGACTTGTTCCTTGCGGACAACATGCAGATGATCCAAATACTTCTGACATAGATGAGAGTGCGTCTTGCACCCTTTGTCATTTTTTTATTCTTATTGAAAAAGTTCTTGAATTTATTTTCTTCAATATAACCCCTCCTTTAGCTTTATTAATGCTAATAATTGGCGGTGGAATGTTTATGTTGGCAACAG
>JAPLYH010000003.1 GCA_026395615.1 Candidatus Parcubacteria bacterium
AATAAAATTATGTTAACAAAAGAAGCAATTATAGAAGAGATTAGAAAATATGCTAAAGAGAATTGTGGCAAGACCCCAAGTGAAAAAATTTTTTATGAACACGTGGGAATTGGAATATATGATTTGAAAAAAAATGGTTGGGCTAATTATGGTGAGCTTGTTTCGGAGGCAGGATTAACCCCTAATACATTTGACAATACGCAATATAGCCGTGAGCAACTATGTGAGATGTTTATTGAGGTTATTCGTGAAAAAGGAAAGTGGCCAACCAGAGGCATATTAGATGTTAAACATCATAATGAGGTTAGTTTTCCTGATTCGTCAACTTTTTACAAAAAACTAGGTTTAAAAATTGATCTTGCAAAGGCTATACTTGCATTTATTAAAGATAAACAAGAATACAACGATATTATAGAAGTATGCAATTTGACCATGGGAGAGGTTGAAGATCAGGACGAATTTCTTGAAGATGGAGATGTAACTAGTGGTTTTGTTTATTTGGGTAAGCAACACGGAGACTATAAAATTGGTAAAGCAAAAGATGCAAATCGTCGGCGCGACGATATCACTCTTCTTGGATCTGAACCATTTAATTTAATACATGAGATAAAAACGGATGATATGGATGGCCTTGAAAAATATTGGCATAATAGATTTAAATCAAAATGGAAAAGAGGCGAATGGTTTAATTTAAATTCTGTAGACGTTAAAGCATTTAAACGTTGGCGAAAAATATATTAAATCTACTCCTTACCGAGATATCTCTTTTTAGGAGAAGCAGAAAAGCCGATTTTCCCCTAGGGGTCTCAGTTCTAGACCGGCTTACACCGCCAATAATTTAATCTCTGGCAACGACTGCGCACCAAACACTTTGGGCGCAGTTTTGCTTTAATATCTTACTGCATTCTTCCATTGTTGAGCCAGTTGTGAAAACATCATCAACTAACAAGATATTTTTGTCTTTTATAATATCTTTTAACAATGGATTTATCTCAAAAGCATTGATAATATTTTTTTTGCGTTCATCTTTTGAAAGTTCGGCTTGAGGAGGAGTATTTTTTGTTTTAATAATTAAATCTTTGATAAAATTTAACCCAAATTCTTCGAACAAATGTTTGACAATTTCTTCTGATTGGTTGAATCCTCTGTTTTTCAATTTTTTTTTATGAATAGGCAAATAATTGGTTTGATAACACTGTTTGATTGTCCAATAATTTAAAGTGGGCTATAATTAAATCAGCTAATGGGCGAGTTAATTCTTTAATGCGAGCATATTTGCAAGAATGAATTATTGATTTAACGAGTTTGTCTTTATAGGCGGTAGCGTAATGCAGTCCATCAAGATAAAGGAATTTTTCACAGGAAATATCCCGGAAAATCTCAATCAAAGCGAAGCAATCATCACAAAGGCACTTGCCTAATTTTCCGCAATTCACGCACTTTTTAGGCCAAAGAATATCCAAAATAGTTTCTTTGAAGGTTTTCCACATCATTTTAAGGAAAAGATAGTAAAAAAAACAAATCAGGGGTAAAATAAATTAATCGCAATTAACATTATATCACTTTACTAAGATGGCGTTATTTTCTAAAAGTTTTTTGGGAATAGATGTAGGAACTTCATCTATCAAAGTAGTTGAACTGCAAAAGAGCAAAGGCATTAATTTGTCTAATTATGCTGTTTTGAGCGCTGATTATTTTGGCGAAGGAGATTTTCAAATGAGGGAAAGAGGAATGCTTTCTATTTCTGAAGATAATATTTCCGAAGCGCTAAAAGCGATGTTAAAAGAATCAGGAATAAAAACCAAGCAAGCGTTTTTCTCTATTCCTGATTATGCGACGTTTTTTACCACATTTAATTTGCCCCCAATGTCTGCGGAAGAAATTCCAGAGGCGGTCAAATATGAGGCGCCCCGCCGGATACCGTTGCCCCTATCAGAAGTGATTCTTGATTGGCAGCTTATTAAAGGCGGGCCATCTGAAGACGGAAGAACTCCGTTAAGAATTTTATTGGTGGCAGTTCCAAAAGATGTTATTAATCAATATCAAACTGATTAGGGCATTAGTTAAGTATCAAGACAAGAGCAATGTAATTTGTTTAGTTGATATAGGAGAGAGAAGCACTACTATAAATGTCGTGGCGCAGGGAATTTTGAAGGTATCTCATAGTTTTGATGTCGCCGGAGAAGATTTCACAAAGGCATTTTCCGATTCTTTGCAAATTGATAACAGAAAAGCAGAAACAATTAAGAGAATGTACGGATTAACTGATAAAAATCCGGGTATTAAGGAAATTGTTAAGCCGGAAGCAGAGGCGATACTTAAAAAAATTCAAAATATTGCCGATGAATTATATTTAGAGGATAAAGAGAGAATCGGGAAAGTTATTCTATCAGGAGGAGGTTCAATGATTGCCGGTGGAGCTGATTACTTTTCCAAGCAGTTGGATTTGCCGGTGGAATTAGCAAATCCTTTAATAGATATTGCTTATCCGCCGACACTGGATGAGGCGTTGAAAAAAATCAGTTCTGGGTTTACAATAGCAGTAGGTATGGCTCTCCGTGGTTTTAATAAATAATTTCTAGACTTAAATGGTACAAGTAATACCAAGAAAAACTGCTCAGCAAGGATCCTTTATAAAAAAGGTGCTTCCTTGGTTTTCTTTATTATTGATTGTTATAGTAGTGGGAGCATATTTTCTTCTTGATTATCAGGGTAAAAAGACAGAAAATCTTTTAAAAGAGAAAAAAGACGAGATAGCAAGAAGTCAAACCCCAGAGCAAACAGAGCTTCAACAGAGAGTTTTGGGTTTTCAGAAAAAAATAGATGATGTCATTTCATTATTAAAAGACAGGGAAAAGGTATCAGATTCTTTAAAATTTCTGGAAACATATGTTCATCCAAAAATTTATTTTAATCATTTAACTATAGATTTTGTGGGCAGAGCGCTTAATATTGATGGGTCGTCAAACGATTTTACAAGTTTAGGCCAACAAATTTTCGCCTTTCAACAAGACCCATTTATTAAAAACGTTGAATTATCAAGTGTTGGCTTATCAGATCAGGGAGATATAAGATTTTCGATCAAATTATTTTTACCCGATAAGCCAAAAAGCGCAAGTAAATAATAATTATAATGAAATACGCCATTATCATCATTACTTCAAGCATAATAATTTCATTGGTTTTGGCTATTTTTTTAGTATGGCCAGAATATCGCGCCTTTAATGATGTTAATAAGCAATTAGCTCAAAAAATATTGCAATTGGAGAATCAAAATAAGTATATTCAATCATTAAAAATAGCAGATGGTCAGTTAAAAGAGAAAGCAGAATTAGTGGAGAAAATCAATAGCGCTTTGCCTAACAAAGTAGATATTCCTTCCTTGCTTGAGTTTTTACAGGAAGCGTCAGTTTCGTCGGGAGTTAATTTGAACAAGATAAGTTGGGAAAACGTTTCTTCAGAGGAGAATAAAGAAATAATCAAAAAGCATTATTTTAGCGCTGAAATCACCGGCTCTTATTTTGCTTTGAAGAACTTTTTGTTCGCAGTTGAGACAAGCGCTCGTTTGATAAATATCGAGCAATTGAACCTTGCTACTTCATCCGGAAAGAATCAACCGATGACAATTGTAATCAGGGCAAGGGTTAATTCTTACTAAAAAATAAATATTAGATTATTATGGCAATAGTATTTTACGAAAAAAAGAAAAAAGAGATTTATATAGGAGTAGGAGGATTATTATTAATCTTAATATTAGTTTTTGTTTTAATTAAAATTAAAGGAGGCGGTTTTATATCTCAAGAACCAATAACAGCAAATATAGAAGTGAAAGAGGTTAAAATTGATTTTCAAAAGATAGAAGAGGAAGTTTGGAACAATTTTCAGTTATTTAATCCGATTTCTCCTCCTTCAGAGGGTGTGGGCAGAGATAATCCTTTCGCTCCTTTGCCTCAAACAACAAAGTGAATGTCATTGTAGATAAATTTTTGTTTAGCCTTTTATAACCCACTCTCGCAGGTGGTTCTATTATAATGAACTTAATAGATCAATTATTAAAACAAAAAGTCATTGATAAGAAAACAGCAGATTCTTTAGTAAAGGATGCTGAGGATTCTAGCCAGACCATAGAAGAGATTATATTAGCGAAGCAGATTTTTCCAGAAGATAGATTATTTCAAATCAAAAGCGAGGCCTTGAATATTCCCTTAAAAAATGTTGTTGCCCAAGACGTTCCTGTTGAGATATTAGAGCTGATACCGCAGGATTCTGCTGAACATTATAAAATGGTGCCTATAGAGAAACGACAGAATATGCTTGAGGTAGCAATGGTATATCCGGAGGATTTAAAGGCCCAAGAGGCATTAAATTTTTTAGCCAGAAAAAGAGGTTTTAATTATAGGGTTAGCTTAATTACTTTAAGTGGATTTCAGGATTTTTTAAAAAAGTATCAAAATCTTGGGAGAGAAGTTAAAACAGCTCTTCAGGAATTGGAAAAACAACTTCAGCCGGGTGGCAGGCAAGAATCGCCTTCTAAAGGAGCGGACCAAGTGGCTCAAAAAAAGAGCGAGGCGCCTATTAGCAAGACGGTAGCTGTTATTTTAAAGCATGCAGTAGAGGGTAAGGCATCAGACATTCATATAGAGCCAATGTCTGATAGAAGCAGAGTAAGGTTTAGATTAGACGGTGTTTTGCATTCTAGCTTGTTTCTCCCTATAGAAGTCCACCCGTCTATAGTGGCTCGTATTAAGATTATTTCTAAGTTAAAAATAGATGAAACAAGAATTCCTCAAGACGGCAGATTTTCTGTTAATATAGATAATCAGAATATTGATTTCAGGGTTTCTACATTTCCAACAACTCTCGGAGAAAAAGTAGTGATGAGAGTTCTTAATCCGGATTTAAGGGTTTCTACGTTTGAAGAATTAGGAATTACAGGTAGAAATTTGGAAATATTAAAAAGAGCAGTAGCCAAACCATACGGGATGATTTTATCAACTGGACCTACTGGCTCTGGAAAAACAACTACTCTTTATGTTGTTTTGGATTCTGTTAATAAAGAAGGAGTTAATATTATCACACTGGAAGACCCTGTAGAATATTTTATTGCCGGAGTCAGTCAGTCGCAAATAAAACCTGAAATTGGTTATACTTTTGCTACTGGCTTGAGGCACGTTTTAAGGCAGGACCCGGATATTATTATGGTTGGAGAAATTAGAGATAACGAAACAGCAGAATTAGCCGTTCACGCAGCCCTTACCGGTCATTTGGTGCTTTCTACAATTCATACCAATGATTCCTTGGGAGCTATTCCTAGAATGATTGATTTAGGAGTAAGACCATTTCTGTTGCCTTCAAGTATAAACGCAATAATCGCCCAAAGATTGGTGAGAAAACTTTGCCCTAATTGTAGAAAAAAAATACTTGCCACGGGAAAGATTAAAGAGTTAATTTTAGAAGAAATGAATGGCTTACCCGATTGGGCAAAAGAGGATTACAAAATTAGTGGAGGTAATATCCAAATTTGGGAGCCAGTTGGCTGTAATCAATGTGGGGAAAGCGGTTATGCGGGGAGAGTCGGCATATTTGAAATTTTAGAAATGACTAAAGCGTTGGGAGACATTGTTATTTCAGAACCAAGTGAGAAAAAATTGCTTGTGGAAGCCCATAATCAGGGGATGATAAGCATGAGGCAGGACGGAATATTAAAGGTTTTAAACGGAACAACTTCCATAGAAGAGGTGATGAGAAGCACATCAGAAGAGTAAGGGTTAATCATTAATTACTAATCATTGTCTTTAAAATGATAATAAAAGATTATAAAAAGTTTTTAGAAGATTTATTAACTCTCGCAGTAAAAAAAGGAGCTTCTGATATCCATTTATCTTCTTCTAAAAGTCCTATTTTTAGAATAGCGAGCAATCTTATTCCTCTAACAAAGGAGGCGGAGCTTAAGTCGGACGATATAGTTTCTTTAGTTAAAATACTGTTATCTCAAGATTATTCCCAGGAAAGATTTGATAAATTTTTAAGAGAAAGGGAAATTGATTTTTCTTATGATTCCGGAGACAAGGGCAGGTTTAGGGGGAATGCTTATTTTCAACAAGGCAAAGTCAGCTGTGCCCTTCGTTTTCTATCAAGAAATATTATGACCATTGAAGAGCTTGGACTTCCACCTATTCTAAATTTATTCAGTGAAGCTCATCAGGGATTTGTCTTAATAACCGGGCCTTCTAGCCAAGGGAAATCAACTACTTTAGCAGCTCTTATTGACTCCATAAATCATTCTCGCAGTTGCCATATCATTACTATTGAAGATCCAATTGAATATGTCTTTGAAGATGATTTAGCGATTGTTGACCAAAGAGAAGTTTACAGTGATACATTGTCATTTGCTCGGGCCCTGAGATCCACTTTTCGGCAAGACCCTGATGTTATTATGCTTGGAGAAATGCGAGATCCGGAAACAATTGCCACAGCTCTGTCGGCAGCAGAGACAGGGCATTTGGTTTTTGCCACCCTGCACACTAACTCCGCGTCCCAGACAATTCATAGAATTGTCGATAGTTTTGAGGATAATAGACAAAAACAAATCCGCGCCCAATTATCAGGCTCGCTTTTAGGTATCGTGTCTCAACGTTTAATTCCGAGAATAAAGGGAGGACTTATCCCAGCGACAGAAATTATTTTTAATAATGCAGCGATAGCCAATCTTATCAGAGAAGGGAAAATCCACGAGATCCCCATTGTAATAGAAACATCGTCTGAGGAAGGTATGATTTCTTTAAATAAATCTTTAGCAATATTGGTTCAAAATAAAGAAATAACCAGAGAGTCGGCTTTTAAGTTCACTATAAATCCGGATGGACTAAGAACATTATTGGGAGAAAAATTTTGATAATTCTGCTACAATTATTATAGAAGATAATTGAATATAAAAGATGCAATTTAACTACCAAGCGAGAACGAAAAATGGATTGGTTCAGGTTGGCGTAGTAGAGGTGTCAACCAGGAAAGATGCCGTTGCTCTTTTGCAAAAAGAGGGTCTTTATATTACCCACATAGAAGAAATAACACCGAGACCTTTTTATTTCAAACAAATTGATTTATTGAATAGAGCAGGGAGGAAGGATATTATGATGTTTTGCCGAGAACTTGCCCTGATGTTAAAGTCCGGGGTCGGGTTAGTTGAATCATTGAGAGCTTTAGCGGATCAAACAGGTAAATCGGTTTTCCGAGAGCAAATCATTGGGATATCAACAGATATTGAGGGGGGCGTTTATTTTTCCGAGGCATTGGCGAAATATCCAAAAGTTTTTTCTAATTTTTTTATTAATATAATTAAAGCAGGAGAGGCGTCCGGTAAATTATCGGAAAGCTTGAATTATTTAGCTCAGCATTTGGAAAGGGAATATAATTTAGTCAGTAAAATTAAGAGCGGAATGACTTACCCCGCTTTTATTTTGGTTGTGTTTTTAGGTATCGGCGGATTGGGAATTTTTATGGTATTGCCGTCTTTTAAAGAGACACTTACTTCTCTTGATGTAAAATTACCACCATTAACGCAAGTAGTTCTTGGTTTTGGGGATTGGGTCAGAAGCTGGTGGTGGTTATGCTTGATAATAATTACCGTATTAGTAATATTTTTTTGGAGGTATTTTAAAACGCAGGAAGGAAAAGAAATAGTTGGGAAGATTGCCCTAAAAATGCCTATTTTAGGCAAGACAATTAGAAAAGTTTATCTCACACGATTTACGGAAAATCTTTCCACTTTGATTCTGGCTGGCCTTCCTATAACTCAAGCATTAGATATAGTGAGCGGAGCCACGGGCAATAGAACATATCAAAAAATAATATTAGAAACACAAGAAGGAGTAAGGAGAGGAGAATCAATGAGCGCAGTTTTAGAAAAACACCCAAAAGATATACCGGGATTAGTAACTCAAATGATTAAAGTGGGAGAAAGAACGGGTCGGCTTGATGAATCATTGATGAATGTTGCTAATTTTTATGAATCAGAAGTCAATCGTAATATAGATGCTTTGATTGATATTATCGAGCCTTTGTTAATAGTGATATTAGGAGGAATGGTAGCCCTTTTAATGATTTCTATTCTCGTTCCTGTATATAAAGGGGTATCTTCTTTTGGAGCTTAATTATTGATAGTTGTTGAGAAAAATATTATGAAATCAAAAAAAGGTTTTACTTTGATAGAACTTTTAATAGTTATTGCCATTATTGGTCTTTTGACCGCAATAGTATTGGTTACTTTCCGAGGAGCGCCGGCAAAAGCAAATGATGCCAGGATTAAAGCTGATATTAGCCAAGTTAGAACGCAAGCAGAGGTGATTTGGACAGACACATCTAGCTATGCCACTCTTTGTTCAGGAGGTACTTTAAATGAAAGCCAGGCTAATTATGGGGCTCAATTAGGAGCGCTGGAAACTGATATTACTAGCAGACAAGGAACACTGGCAATGCATTGCTATGCAGCACAAACAAACAACAGCACTTATTGCGTAAGCGCTCAATTAATGAACAATACTAATCTTTGGTTTTGTGTTGATAGCACAGGCAGA
>JAPLYH010000034.1:0-3240 GCA_026395615.1 Candidatus Parcubacteria bacterium
GATTATTCCAAAGAAATTTTAAGGGTTGATATTCTTGGCCCAGACAGCGTTTCTGCGGGGGGAATAGTGGAATATAGCGTTAGAATTAAAAACAATGGCGATGTTCGGTTAGAAGAACCTCGTCTTATATTTGAATTCCCAGACACAGCGCAGCCATTAGATGGCGAGGGACTAAGGGTGACAAAAGAAAGTGATGCTTTTGGTGGTTACATATATCCAGGAGAAGAAAAGATTTTCCAATTTAAAGCAGCAATTTTTGGCGAACAAGGGGATTTAAAAGAAGCAAAAGCCACTGTATCCTATCGCCCAAAAAATATTAAGGCCAAATATGTTTCCCGGACCAGCCAGTTAATGACTATTAATGAGGTTCCTTTAACTTTTGAATTTGATATTCCTTCGGCAGTAGGCGGAGGTCAAGAATTAAATTTTTCTCTAAATTATTTTTCCAGCATGGATCAATCTTTATCGGATTTAGAAATTAAGACAACTTATCCATCAGATTTTTCCCTAAAAGAAACCGATCCGAAAGGACTTTCCGATACGGAGTGGAATATTCCCTTATTAAATAAGGCAGAAGGTGGAAGAATTGATATTAAGGGAGTTTTAGGCGGAGAGGTCGGGTCAACAAAAATATTTAAAGCAGAATTTGGAATGTGGAAAGATGGTAATTTTGTGGTTCTTAAAGAAACCACAAAACAAGTGAAGATTGTGGAACAGGCGCTCTATATTAGCCAGACAATTAATGGTTCTTCAGAATATATAGCTAAACCAGGAGATATCCTTCATTATGAAATAACATTTAGAAATATGGGAACGTCTCCTTTACAAAATTTGTTTTTAGCGAGCAAACTTAATGGTCCATTATTTGATTTCACAACCATTAAATCGCCTGACGGACAATCGCAAGAAGGAGATAATTCTATTATTTGGGATTGGCACAAACAGTCAAAGCTTCAATTTTTGGATGCCGGAGAGGAGGGGTTAGTGGATTTTTGGGTTGAATTAAAGAAGGAAGCAGAAGGAGTGACTAGCGCTAAGATTGAGAATGAAATCATATTAGGTCAATCAAGAAGAAAATTTGTTAATAAGATAGATGCGAACTTAGAACTCACCCAAGAAATTCTTGAAGATGATGAAATTTTTGGAAGTAATGCAAATTTCCCGCTTGAAGTTAATAAAGAAGGAATATTCACGGTTATTTGGAGAGTTAAAAATTACTATAACCCAGTTAAAGGAGCTAATGTAAGAGCGATTTTGCCTAGTAATGTTAATCTAACTGGCCAGATAGAGCCCCAAAAACTTACCTTTGATCCAGAAACAAGAGAAATTATTTGGGCAGTTGGTGATTTGACAGCGAATCAAGGAATTAATGATGTGCTCCAGCTCGCTTTTCAAGTTAAATTAAAACCAATGAGTGACCAGAGAGGAAAATTTGCGGAAATAGCCAATAATACAATATTAAGCGGTTTTGATGAGTGGACAGAGAGAGATGTGCAAACAGGGCAAACATCTTTGACTACAGAAATTTTTGGTGATAACGGAAAAGTAAAATAAAAATATGGATCCAATGCAAAAAATTATATCTTTATCAAAACGCCGGGGATTTGTTTTCCCTTCTTCTGAAATTTATGGCGGATTCGGGTCCAGCTATGATTTTGGCCCCTTAGGTGTTTTATTAAAAAATAATATTAAACAATCTTGGAGAGATGAAATGCTCCAGAAACAAGATAATATTGTTGGCCTAGATGCCGCGATTCTAATGTCTCCAAAAGTATGGGAGGCCTCTGGCCATCTCACTGCTGGATTTGCCGATGAATTGGTAGAATGTTTATCTTGTCATAAGCGTTTCCGCATAGATGAAATTAAAAAAGATAAATGCCCTGAATGCGGAGGAGAAATTACCAAACCGAAACAATTCAACTTGATGATGAAAACATTTGTCGGTTCAACCGAGGATGAAAGCTCTATTGCCTATTTGCGCGCGGAGACCTGCCAGGGAATTTATATTAATTTTAAAAATGTTTTAAATTCCGCTCGTTTGAAACTGCCTTTCGGAATCGCGCAAATCGGAAAATCTTTTCGCAATGAAATAACTACTAAAAATTTCATTTTTAGGATGAGAGAGTTTGAACAAATGGAAATGCAATGGTTTTGTCATCCCAAAGAAGCTGATAAGTGGTTTGAATATTGGAAAGAGCAGCGCCTTAATTGGTATTTAAATTTAGGAGTTAAAAAAGAAAACCTTAAATTATTTGAAGTTCCAGATGGAGAAAGAGCTCACTATGCCAGAAGACAAATTGATTTGGAATATAATTTTCCTTTTGGTTGGCAGGAAATTGAGGGAATTCATAATCGGGGAGATTGGGATTTATCTCAGCACCAGAAACATAGTGGTGAGGATTTAAGTTATAAAGACCCGGATACGGGAGAGGAATTCATTCCTTATATAATAGAGACATCAGTTGGAGTTGAGAGAAGTTTGTTGGCATTTTTTACAGAGGCATACCAAGAAATTTCAGGAGGCAGAACCGAAACCACTGAAGCTACTAAAGAAGAAGAAATAATTTTGAAGTTAGACAAAAAATTAGCGCCTATTAAAGTGGCGATTATGCCATTAGTAAAGAATAAGCCGGATGTAACAAAAAAGGCCCAAGAAGTTTATAAGCTTATTAAACTTCATTTTATGACACAATACGATGAGTCAGGCTCTATCGGCAGAAGATATAGAAGGCAAGATGAGATAGGAACGCTTTATTGCGTGACTATTGATTTTGATACTTTAGATGATAATGATGTTACTGTTCGCGACCGCGATACAATGAAACAAAAAAGGGTAAAAATAGAAAAACTTTTGGAATATCTCAACGAGAAATTAAATTAGGTTCGAGTCCTAGTTTCCCAGTTGCAGCCAGAAACCCCCAATTTACGGGGGTTTTTGTTGACTAACAATGTTTTATTTGATAGTCTCTAAATAAGTCTTGTCTACACAAGAACAGGAGGATACATATGAGCGCGCAAGGAGAGGTGAAGTTCGGTGGCGTTGAATTTGCTTACATTGCGATATTCTTCGCCTTGGTCATTTTGGGAGCCATGTATGCCAAAGTGATAACTCCATCGGCAGCACGGATCGGGATTTTCGCGTGGGGCGTTGTAGGACACGCTGTCGTAATTCCATACATGGTCATCACGCGGAATACCAAGGCAGCCATCGTGTTGTTTGCCTTCATAGGATTCTGGATC
>JAPLYH010000034.1:3255-7001 GCA_026395615.1 Candidatus Parcubacteria bacterium
TCTGGATCTCGGCGGCCCTGGGTCTCGGGAGTCTCCCTAGCGCTGAACTGAACGGCTTGTTCATTATGGGAGAGATCGGTTTGATTCTTTTCCTTACGGCCTTCCAGACTCTATACACGGGAGAGCTCAAGATCGTCCTGATTGTCATTTTGGCTGCTGTCATTTGGCTTCTGTTGGCGAAGTTCGTCGCGATCCCAGGACTCGCCACAGCCATCATGTTATGGACAATCGCTTTGGGGTTGTTGCTTCGTGCAACGCAACGACTGAGACGAGCTCCTAGCCCAAGTCATTAACTAGTCTGCGACTGCCCTATCGGCACCACCTCATCCGGTGGTTCCGATTTGGGAGACGTGGACGTTAGAACTTTTTAAGGGTTTTTGGTATGATGAAAAAACATGAATAAAAAATTTTTCTTTAGTATAGTTATTCCGTTTATTATCGTAATCTTCGGCATTTTAGTATGGAAACTCATTTTTATTGATTCATCCTATTCTGATAATCATGCTCAAAAACCAATCATTCAATGTAATGATTTTTTCTGTGCGGAGATTTCTTCAAGCCGCTTAATTCAATTAAAAACTCATACAACATACATAACTAATAATATTCCGGATCTTACCTCAATATCACAGAGAATATACAATAGTGATGGTATTTTATTAGATTTGTGGACAAATGAAGATATGACTTGTGATCCTTCAAATTGTGATAAATTTCCTTTGCAGATAAAGAATGTAGGAAATTACTCTTTAGAGATATCTGCTAAAAAAGGAGATGAAGAAAAAAAGGAAATTTTTAATATAGAAATAACAAAATATCCAAATAAAACAAAATATTATTCTTACGATCAAGACTCTATTAAAAAATATAGAATTCTTTTCGCAATTAACAAAGAATATTATGACAAAGAGGGGCAGAATTTAATAAATTCTGGGTCATCTGAATTAGTTAGATGTCTGAATTATATATTTTCAAAAAATACTAAAATAAGATTTGAGAATATTGGAATTATAAAATATGATGATAAATCCCTGAAAGACTTTACAGATATGGATTCTTTAGCGAATAATTATAACGCAGATAAGGTGTTGTTCATATGGATTAATAGTGATATGAATGATCCTAATAGACCATCCTTGTTCTCTGCAGCTGGAAATGTATTCGATAAAAAATATATTTCTGTAGTTTGGAATGAAAACTTTAATATTTTTAATACACCCTCTGACACGAGAACTATACAGGATTATGGAACATTATTGCACGAAATAGGTCATACGTTTAATCTTGGGTTTCCCGAACAATATTGGTTTCAGTATTATGATTGTAATCCGAACGAACCAAAACTAGAACATTTCATCTATCACGAGGACGAAAATCCTTATGATCCTATGAATTATGGTATTGATTGGGATGGAACGAAAGAAGATTTTATGTTTTCGGGTTATAATGCTGCCATACTTAATAATATAAGCTACTCTGATTTGACCTGGGAAAAAGTGCAAAATTACTACATAGACTCATATCTAAATGTTGTTGATGGAAAAGGCAATCCTGTTCAAGGTGCGCTCACAATAATGTACTGCGTGCAAAAAGTCTATTTTTATCCAGAATATAGCTGCAAATTAGATGATGAATTTCACTTAGCAAAAGAACACAGAGATTCAAAATACGGATATACTTATAACGATCCAGAACCCGTGAAAGTCTATACCGATAAAGAAGGAAAATCTAAAATACCTTTCGAGAGTGGTTGCCTAGCATATAGTATAAAGGCTGAAAAAGACAATAAAAAGGGTGCTACTTATGTCAATTTAATAGATTCTAGAAGTGCCAAATTTGAGCAGAATAAAGACATTTACATAAAAGAATTAACCATTGAATAAGTGAAATTTCTTATTATATGTAATTGACATTATCCTATATTTTTGTAATTTCTACCCTTAAATCCGGTATATAAATCTCTCCAGCTTCCATAATCTTGGTTCTAATGTTATTCACGACTCCCAGCAGGCATGTGCTCGGTTCAAGCGACCGAGACAGATTAAATATTATATATAAAAATAATGTCATTCGCATTTTCCACCAGAATTTAAAAAGGAACAATTTACATGTCCTCATTGTGGCGTTTTAGCTAACCAAGAATGGTTTCGGATTATAGAGAGTTGGTATGGGGGCGAATTTAAAAATATATACACGTCGAGATGTACAAATAGAAAATGTAGAAAGGAATGTCTTTGGATTGATAAGAAAATGGTTGTGCCAGATATGGAGGGCATTTCATACCCAAATGAGGATCTTGCTCAAGAAATTCAAGAAGATTATATAGAAGCACGTTCGATCCTTAGTCGTTCTCCGCGAGGCGCTGCTGCTCTTTTAAGACTAGCGATACAAAAACTTTGTAAACAATTAGGTGAACCAGGGGGAGACATAAATACAGATATAGCTAGCTTAGTAAGAAAAGGATTAAGATCGACTATACAGAAATCGTTAGATATTGTTAGGGTAACGGGAAACGAATCCGTACATCCTGGTGTTTTTGATATGAAAGATAATAGAGAGGTCGCCTTAAAATTATTTGATTTGATAAACTTAATAGCCGAAGTCATGATTTCCGAGCCAAAACGCATAGAAAATCTATATGAAAGGGTAATCCCAGAAGAAAAGAAAAAACAGATTTCGGAGAGGGATGGTGATACGAAAGATAATGTTTCTACTTAAGGTCAATATAATAGCTCGACTAATTTTCTAAAAAAATTTTGACTTTTTGCCTCACTCTTTTACTACGGTCAAGGGAATCATAATTTAGCAATGGATAATTCTTAAAAAATATTTATGGAAAATCAAGGATATTTCATAATAGATGGTTCTCATTTATTTGCGAGCATTTATGAACTTTGGAGAGC
Organism: Candidatus Parcubacteria bacterium; assembly: GCA_026395615.1. Taxonomy (GTDB): domain Bacteria; phylum Patescibacteriota; class Minisyncoccia; order Minisyncoccales; family PEYH01; genus PEYH01. The sequence goes on from JAPLYH010000034.1 coordinate 6,159, forward strand.
AAAACCCAAATTTCAGAATAAAAAACTTAATATAGGCCATCTAACTAGTGCCTTGCAAAGAAAATGGATACCATATATGGACGCATCGATAAGATGTGTTTATTATTTTAAGCAAAGAGATAAAAGATTAAATACGATGTTAATTATCCCAGAAGCCGATATCCCTGGAGAAAAAGATCACTGGAGAATTAAGGAATGTGGTGAGAGTATAAAAAGTATTCCAGAAGAAGAACTCCAGAAAATTTCGAAACAATACAGAGATCACTTTATGCGAGCCGAAAAAGGTTTAGATATTAAACTCGCCTGCGATGTTTTAACGTTAGTTTCGAGCGGTAGAGTCCGGAATATTATTTTTCTAGTAAATGATAGGGACTATATTCCGTTATTTGAAGCGGTACAAGATCTTGGGGGGAATACTTATTTAACTGCTCTTGATAGTAGTCAAAAAATTCAAAAAGGGTTAGCAAATTTAAGTGATAAATTTTTGACTCTTGATAATGAATTAGATAATATTTTTGGAATAACGGAATAACTAAATTAGGGACGGGTACCATTTTATTAAAACCGCCTTTCGGCGGTTTTAATGTTGACATTTGTCGATTTAAGGTTAGGCTGTAAATAGAAGCCATAAACGAAGGACAAGGAGGTCCTTATGAAAAAGAGGTTTCTGGCGGCTCTGATGGGCGAGATTTGCCCAACAGGCCATGAGTGGGAGGCAAGAAAGGTCTGGCGTGAGGAAGCCAGAACAATTGCCCACGAGGTCCGTGGAGATTTCCACGGAAACAGCATCGCGGTCCTCAATCCGGATGCGGATTTCAGGATCATGCTTGCCGGGCACATCGA
>JAPLYH010000035.1 GCA_026395615.1 Candidatus Parcubacteria bacterium
GAATTGCTTTATATTGTATTGAAGTTGGAGTTTTAAATCCCAATTTTAAAACCGCATCAAGAAGTTTTGGAGCTATTCCAAGACCGCCGAAAGTCATTTCCGTTTTATTTAATAAAGGTTTGTTTATTTGTTTCTGTATCATAAAAAAATATGTGACCAGCTTCTATCGCTAGGCCACGTATTTACTATACATTAAAATAATAAAACCGTCAAAGAAATATCTTTTCTGTCAACAATTAAAAAAGGCGTTCTGTCGGTCATCAACAGAACGCCTATTGTTCAAGTCCGGTGAATCCTCTGAAGCATCCTGAGCGCCTTGATCATGTAGACATCTGCCTCATTCCAACTGGTAGGCTGCGCAGGATCCCTATTCGGCTTCAGATCGCAAAAGGCTTCGAGACTCATTGACGGAAACTCCCTCATCAGCGGCTCGATGAACCGATGTGCCCCAGGATTAAGCCCGCTAACAACAGCAAGGTTGAATCCTAGACCCGAACTGGCAACAGCTCGAGTAAAAGGCACGAGTCCTTCTGCATCCACGCCCTCTTCTCGCCCCATGTCCTTATCCAGAAGGATAACGCTGACAAGGCGCTGATACCGCCTCAACCGTTGAACCAGCCCTGCTGGGTCGTTACCGACATCCTTCAGGGCTTGCGCATTCACTTGGAGAATGACCTCAATGCCGGGGTATTCCTGGAGAAACTCCGCAATCATCGCAGGACTCGGCCAGATCATTTCCAATTGAATGGCGTGGAGATGCTCACCTCCGTACAGAGCAGCTGCTGCCAAGCACGACGATTGAATCTGCCTACCGTAATCAACGTAGTGCAGGACATTAAACACCTGCGGGTGATCGAGGAAGATCTCCCCCATCATCTGTCTGTTGGGCCAAATGCCAGCCCACCTAGTCGGAGCGCCAGTTATCACACTGAGGCCCGTCATCACTCCGACCATCAGCCTACAACCAGCTTCGAGGTCAGACTTGGGACAGTGGAACTGGAACACCTTAAGCATGCGCCTCGCCTCATCAGCTGACCTGAAGTCAGTGATGCCTACGTATTGGTTCACCGAACCTCACCTCCCTTTCTATTGTCATCCTATAATTTACAACTCAAAAGTCAAGCAAAAAACACTTCCTTGAAAAGTGTTTTTAGCAACTCCAAGCGACAAAATTTATGAGATAATCTCCTTTAAAAATTTATTTACGCAGGACATTGTTCCGTCATTCAAAATAACAACATCATAACTTTCTTTAAAATATTCTTTACTCTCTTCTTCGTTCTCATTTAAAAATCCTATTTTCAAAAGATTATTATATTCAAATCCTGTTATCATACCAATATCACCCAAACTATTGCCCAATAACAAAACATTATTTCTGTTCTTGATTTTCTCAAATACCGGAAAATCTTTAATAAAAGTTTCGTTCTTATTCATTCCATGAATTATCGGCTTCTTAAAATCAATAGCAAAACCATTCTTATCCCAAATCAAATCATTTGAGATTATATAAACATTTTCATAAAATATACCTTGTTTTTTTAAAAAAATCCTTACTGGATCTCCTCCAACTCCGCAAGATGTAAATATAATTATTGGGATATTGTGATTGAAACAATTATCAAAAAATTCCTTAGTTCCCTCCCTTAAAACTAAATTATCAGAATTAGCTATATCTTCTATATCTTTTTTATTTAATTTAGATTCTATAAGCAGTTTAAAGTGAGTCGTCCACCATTCTTCCATAAATCTTTTCTTTTCTTCTGTTGGTATTTTAGGATCAATTTCTATGGGATGATACTTGGCATATAAAATCTTTGCCTTGATTGGATAATCGGAAGTTAAATAACCCTCATCCCTTAATATTGAGATAATTGATGGGATATGCCTACCGTTTATAAAAGATTTAGTAATGGTTTGGTCAAAATCAGCCAAAACATGAAGTTTCTCGACACCGCCTCTCTTAAAATTATTGATTATGTTTTGAACATTCTCTGATAATATAATATCTTCCATAAATTTATCTTAAGAAAAATGGTATCAAATCTATTTTTACTAATCTAAACTTTATTTTCTTTTTTCTTACTAAAAAAGAAGATATAGACAATCTCCAAAATAGCCAAAGTGTTAATAACGAGTAAAACTATAAACCACCCCTTATGATTGTTTCTACTTGCTCGCCAAAGCGCCACTCCCTTCCATGGTAATGTCCATAAAATAATTAAAAAGAGAAGCCATTGATTTTGTATAAGATATTGCTCTGTCATTTTATTTATTATTTATTATTTATTACTTATTATTTTTTTTCATTATCGATGCGTCTGTAAGAGCTAATTTCTTTTTATCAGATATTCTTCTTTTAATTTGGACCGGGATAACAATTAAAATAATAATCCCAGTGATTATAAGGGCATAAATAAAACTAGTTTGTTCAATAGTTTTTTTCTCCCACCAACGGTCAATTTTAGTAGAATCAAATGACTTTGGGTCATCCGGTAGGCCGCCGTGTTTAATATAAGTGAACTGACCGCCTGCGACTTCAACCGTTTTTTTACCATTCAAATCAGCCACGCCCAACAATCCTTCTAAAACCGTGACATTAGTGCCGGACTTATCCGTTTCCACTAAAAACTCCGTTCCTCTAACTGCCAGAACTGCATCTCGAGTAATAATCTTGCGACAAGTTTGTCTAACTAAATTCTGTCCAACAATACATTTGCCATCATTAAATGGATGCCATAAATACCTATATCTGCCAAAAACACTTTGTACTTCATGATCCGAAACCGGAGTAAAGGTGGCATTAGCATCAAGTTGTATTAGTGAACCATCTGGCATTTCTATCTCTATCCGCTCGTTGTCACCCGCTTGAATCTGTTTGCCTGTAGGCAAAGTATCATACTGAAGTTCTTTAATTTGGAAAGTTGGGGGCGCTACAATTTTGGTAGAATCACTTTCTCGTGGCACTTTACCTGTTTTTGCAATGGACACACAACTTGTTTCTGGCTCTAAATGTCCAAAATATTGGCCCGAAGTTTCCATACAAAAATTAGTACCGGAATAATAGGCGTGTATATTCCCAAATCCTGTGTTATTATCACCAACCCTTAATGTGCAGTTGTTCTCCGTATCTGTAACAATATCAATAATATTAGGAAAATTTGATAAATAATATTGGCAGGCAGCACTTGGCGAAGTAATCTGAGCGCTAACTTGACTGGCAAACAAAGAAAACACAAAAATTATTATTCCTATAGCGCTAAATTTTTCCATAATGTTTTCATTTTAAAATTAATCCCTGACCTTTCCTATATCTATTTTACCAAAAAACCAATATATAAAAAAGAAAGAGCGGCCTCGCTGTTGCCAGTAAGTCCGCCCCGCATTCTCCTTGCCAGTACTACCTTCGAGGACCCACTCTGGATCCGAGGCTATGCCGACATGGTCCCATGTGACACCCCTTGCAGGAAACCTGACGAAACTCTTCGTAGACAGGCCCTTCGCCAGAGTAGATCTGGAAGATCTCCTCGTTTGAAGAAGCTCCTGATCTCTCGAGCGCCTCTTGGAGTCGCTCGAGCAGGGCTCGCTGGATCAACTCGTCCAATAGACACTCCCGAGGGAAGAAAAGCTTCAACGAAGACTCTCGGACGACACTGTTGATGAAGTCCGAGAAGGTCACATCTTCTCTTCCGCCCTGGAAAGCTCGGAAGCGTTCCCAAAGCTCCACGCCCCTTTCTGGAACCAGATCCAGGAAGAAGGCCATGATAGGATCTCCGAGGGTTCGTTGCGCTGACCGCATCACCACCAGAACTCCCAGATTCCCCTGCGATACGGCGTCAACATCAACAATCGGTTGCGACATACAACCCTCCTCCCGATGGGTTGTTAGACGACAACAACCATCTGTTCCTTGACTCCCTGAAGAATCTCGCGGACCGTTGTCTCATCAGAGACTAGTGCCCTGACATACTTAGGGAGAATATTGAAGAGCAGTGCCATCCCCTCAAGAGAACCCAGGGACTTTCCACTCCCGTAGGTCTTCTCAAGGCATGTTCTCGCAGCAACCAGCAGAGCGAGAGCGAACCCTTGGGGTTCGAATTCCTGCTCTGCTAACTCTTCAATCTCAGCGGAAAGATAACGCTCTCCGCACTGGGTACCCCGCAGGACTTGCTGAAACAACGTCCTGATGGTCTCTCGTCCTGGTAGAGTTAGCATGCCCACGCTCCTTGTATTTGCTAGTCAATTATTTTAATAATACCACAGAATATAGTGTTAGTCAATAGACAAAATAATTTAATAATTTTTGCGAAAAAAATTCTAACGTACTATCATAGAAATTCAAAAACCCTCGGAAATAGAGGGTTAAAAATGATTTTTGATGTTAGTTTAATTTTTTCTATTTTATTTAATGCAGTAGAATATAGATTAATAAAAGAATAAATACTATTCCCCAATATGTTGTCCAAAAAATATTATATCTTTTTTCTTTTCCTATAAGAAAAGTCGGCCAATAATATTTTAATTTCCTTGCTCTTTCTAATCCTAGAATAAGTCTTAAAAAATGTAGAGATAAATCATAAAAAACCATCACTACTAAAATATATAAAATAAAATCCAAATTTTTTGCTTTAAAATTAATCCCCGGCCTTTCCCATATCTATTCAAATAAATTATATCTGACACTATGATTTAATCTTCAAGTTGTATGATATAAAGTCCGTGTTTTTCTATTTCCTCTTTCTGCCCGAAATCATCTAAAGAAAATTTCTTCATATATCCTACTTTCTTTTCTATATTTCTACCCGTATATTCTTTTGTTTCAGGATTCCATTCTTCAAGTATTATTGTGTCTCCTTCTTGAATATCAAAATCAGCAACTCTTAATTCGTATTTTTTTATACCTTGAGATATTAACTCAAAATCCTCAGGCCAAGTTTTCTTTTTTATTACCGCCATATTTTTATTAATTTTCTTAATTATTATTCTACTTTATCACAAAATCACCTATTGGGCGATTTGAGTTTACTCAGGACTGCGAGAGAACCTCGCACCATTCTTATGAACAGCTGGAAATCCTATGAACTGACACAACCTTGGGATATAATGCTGGGCATGTCGCTAAACTATTAGCCCTCCCCCTCTTTAATCTTCGGCAATTCCAATGGTGTTATAATAATTTCTTCTTCAAGTCTTATTGCATGAGAGTTTATCGAATATGGTAATTGAATATGTACTTGCTTAAATTTAGAGTACATATTGACAATCTCTTTTGCTTTATCATAGCTTAGTATCCATGAATATTTTGTTTTTATTAAAGCATCACATAAAGATTTATGGTCATCTTCGTCAAAAAATTGCCGATAAAGTTTGTCAGCCTTTTTATAAAAGGGCGGGTCTAAATACAAAATAATCTCGTTCTTTTTATATCTTTTGTTAGAATAAGCTAATGTATTCTTCCAATCACAATTTAAAACTGTAATCCTATTTTTGAATTTTGATAGTGTTTTAATCTTTTTAATTAAACTCTCTCTATTAAAACGACAATCGATTTTATAGGGAGATTTTTGCTTCATACCACCAATAGGGCCAACTTCTTTGCGTAGAATTCCAGAAAAACTGGTTCTATTTAAAAACAGGCATGCTTCAGCCACTACTTCTTTACTATAGTTTTCTGGTAATTTAGAAATTTCTTTATACTTAATAAAATTATCTACATTGATATCTACTTTTTTTATAAATCTAATAAGTCTTTCGGGATTATGAAAAAGAACAAACCAAAAACTATAAACAAGCTTGTCTCGATCTGAAACCACAGCTTTTTTAATTAAATTATTGGCAAGGAAAAATAAAGTCACACTACCACCGCCCAAAAAGGGCTCAACTATTATTCCGGGTTTGAGATTATTTTTTTCTATTATTTTATTAAGATAAACCGTCAATCTCTTCTTCGATCCAGGATATCTCAATGGACTCAAATCATTATTTAAATTCATAACGCCTTTTTATATTTTTTGAGCTTTTTAATAATGCCCGGAATTTTGCTTTTAAATTTTCCTCCATCCCATTCTTTGGCCCAGAATGCTATCCGGCTTCGATCGAAAAGAATACCTACATCTGGATAATAAAAGGCTTGCCAATCGAACTCATCTACTTCATGCGGGATAAAAAAAGAAAAAATAACTCCCGGCATATCCCAAAAAGAATAATATTGCCGAAGATCATTTATATCTCGCCTTTTTTGTTTAAAGTTGTTTCCAGTCGCGCATTGTCCAAGCAAAAAGAGCTTACTCGTTCTTCCATCGGGAAATTGTCGCCAAGCTATAACATCGAGACCGGCATCTTTTCTTCGACTTGAAGTTGGGTTGCTTTTTACATTCCCCTCGTTAATAAGGCTCTTCAAAATTTCAAGGGCTTTTTTAAAGGATTGTGCTTCTTTTTTCCATTCCATCCGTGGTGCACCAAACTGTAAAGATTGGGCATTAACTTCTTTACATGATAAAAAATTACACGCAACTATTGTTGAAATTTTTTCAAACAAATTTGATATATCTTTAGAACTCCAAACTTTCAATTCTTTTGTGCCCTTATCAAGTCCTATATAAGAAATAAATAAGCAAAAAAGATAAGTAAATTGATTTTTAAAAGACCTAGTATTTTTTATCTTCAAAAGCTTGCCGTTAAAAGAAAAAGGATAGGCATCGTCAATTTTCCTCATTCTTGATAATAGTTCGCTCGATACGTCCGTACAAAGAGATTCTATTTTATCATCTTTATCAGAATACTCAATCTTAAGAAGCGAAGTTAGATCTTCTGTGCTTGAAGAATGATCTGCATCTAGTAATGCGTTAATTTCTAACCAATCTGCTAATTTTATCTTATTCAGACGATCCTTGGGTAAATCAATAACAACTACCATAATTTTATTTATTACGTTTTGCTTTCATGCGTTCCATGATATCATCAGCAACCTGTAAAATTTCTTCCATTTCCTTATAAATATCTTCGTTGCCCTTATATCTACTCAAATATCCGGACGCCTTTCTTAAATTATTTAGAGCTTTGAATATAAAATCTTCTAATTTATAATCTTCACTGTCGGTATATGCTAAAGCATTTTCTAACGAAGCATATTCTTGAGAATTTTCTTTTAGGTATTTGATGGCTAGTTTATTACCGATAACAGCGTCCAGATATCTTAAATCTGGGCTCTGTGATTTTATTACAGGCCCTTTTGTTCCATCTTTATTACCAAACAAAAATTCAAGTAACTGTTTGAGGTTATCAAGATTATTTTTAGGAACAGGATTTTCTTTTAATATTTCTTTTTTCTTACCACTTATTCCCAAAAACTTCCTTGTATTGTCATATGTCAATATCGTATATAAATGGGAAAAATAAAACCTATTCAGATCAATTTCGTCGGCCTTAAAATCACCATTTTGTTCGGCTTGATCTAAAATACGAAGCCCATTGCACATCTTAACAACTGTTTGATGTCTATCACCAATTCTTTCCGCAATTTTATCAATGGAAATTTTAAAATCTTTGTGCACTTTTAGGGCATATACTGCTTTACTATAAGAATCCCATTCTTGAGGACCATTAATATGTCTGAATCCTAAATACGTCCATAGAGATTCTCGATTAGGATAAATAGCTATCGGGATAGATTCGGAAAGCTGGTTTCTCAAAGATGCACTAATTTTTTTCCCTGACGAAAAAAGTGTTTTAATGGCCGCTAATCTTCTATTGCCCTCAATTACTATAAACTTATCTTTCTGCTTGGCTTTTATGACCAACAGTGGTTCTGTATTATAAAAACCATTTTTCTCGAACGAATCAATAAGCTCATCTAAATGCATCTCCTTTTGAAGCCTTAATAAAATATCATCTTCGGATGAATCTTTAGAAAGACCTGCAAATCGAGGATTTTCGCCGTCAAGAAGTAAACGATCCATAGACACATAACTTATTTGAATTGGATCTTGAAGTGTTTTTGTTTCTTTTTCGTTCATATATTTAAAATAAAATTAAATTTTTTTCATAAATTTATAAATTAGATAAATTTTATATGTTTTAAGAATCGCACACCTTTATCTGATGTTTTGAACAAAACCCCAGTTTGCTCTATCAAATCATTAACCAATAAGGCGTTAAAAATAGCTTCTTTCTCTGCAAGCGGATTAATGATTTGTGGCGGTAAAGCAAATTGAGCGATAAAATTTTCTTTTGTTGATGAATTCGCTACTTGTGAATTAAACCATGATAAAGCAAGTTTTGAATTATTAACAAGATACAATGAAAGATAGGCAAATTCATTTAATTCGGCTCTTTCGGTTAAATATTTTATAATCTCATTTTGGTTCCCAATTTCGGCCTCCTTACTTTCTTTTTCTTTTGATAGACTATTAAGCGCCTCGTCGATTCGTTGTATCTGCTCTTTATTCAATGTTATACCCCGCTTCTGATCGTTTATTTTTTCTTTAGGAACATTAACCTGTCTTTGACTTGCCTCAAATGGACCAACTTTAACTGAAGCAATATTTTCCAAAAACAATTTTATTGATTCTCTAAATTTACGTATAAAAACTAGAGAAATAATTAAGAATACAGTCGGGAACGATAGGATTATTTCTAAAAATTTTAGTATTATTTCCCAAACTTCTTTTGTGGCCATATAATTATTTTTCGATTATTCTAAATTTACCTGATTTTACCAATTTAATGCTGTTATAATTTTTGGGATCATCAAATTCAAATTGCCAAATTGAATAAATATCTTCGCCGCTGACTTTATCAAAAAATAATGTGATAACTTTTTTCTTCGTCTGCTCTTGCCATTGTCTAAATGGGTAGAAAAGCTGGCGAATGATAACATTTGTCGCACTAAAATTTTTCGCTTCAATCAATACAACCTGGTTTTTGCCCTCGTAACCAGCATCAACCTCAGTTTGTACACTTGAAACCTTAATGACTTGTTTGCCAACTCTAAACTCAAAATCGGGCGTATATTTTCTACCTCGTATAGTAAGAACAAGCGATGGATCATTCATAAAAGTACGGATTAAACTCGCAGCGTAAGCATAATCAAGATGTTGCATTTCTGAATTGCCAATTTTTGCTGTATCTAATTGAAAATCAAGTTTTGAAGAATAAATCATAATCTCTTCTTTAATCTCTGGAATATCAATATAGCCCTCTCCCCTGATAATATTGTAATAACCGTTTTTTACAGGAAGCAAAAAAAGATCATGTTTTTTAAAAATATCTGGCCTACCCTCTCTGCTATCTTGTTTGCATAAAATACGAACCTCTTTTTCACCCGTTTCTTTGAATTTTTGACAAGCCTTTTTTATCTGTGTTGCGGAAAGCGGAAACGGTGATTTGTCAAAATCGTGATCTAAAATTTTATAATCATCAAAAATTTTCTTCCAAGATTTACTATTTGCCATAATATTAAAGTAATTTACTTTTAATGTTTTTTTCTAACTCTTCAAATCGTTTTATTGATAAATCCAAGAATTTTTTATCAATATCAATTCCAATAAAATTTCTTTCCAAAAGATAAGAAGCAATACCGGTCGTTGAGCTTCCCGTAAACGGGTCAACAATTAAATCGCCTTTGTTTGTACTTGCAAGAACAATCCGTTTTAATAAATCTTCGGGTTTTTGTGTAGGATGTTTGCCAAACTTTTTCTCTTGTAGTCTTGGAGTATTTATCACCCAAACATCCTCATTTTCTGGAATGTGCCAGACACTTCTCATTTGTGTATTATCTTTTTTAAAAAAATCTTCGGGCCATTTTTTATTTTTCATCCATTCATAATTAAATATATGTTTTGCCTCTTTGTCTTTTCTTGCCCAAACAAGTGTCTCATGGCTTGCAGTAAAAAAACGGCAACTTAAATTCGGTGATGCATTCGGCTTGAACCACGCAATATCGTTGAGAATATGGAATCCTGCAGCTTGAAGTGCAAAACCGCATTTATAAATTGAGTGATAAGTTCCGCTGATCCAAATCGTGCCGTGCGGTTTTAAAACGCGTTTAACGGCTCGTATCCACTCAAGGTGAAATTCAAGATCTTTTTTCAATCCATTGCTTTTATCCCACTCGCCTTTATTTACGCTAACACGCCGTCCGGCGTGGACAGTAAAACCGCCGTTTGAAAGTAGATAAGGCGGATCGGCAAAAACCATATCAATAGAATTTTCGGGAAGTTCAGCTAATAAATCCACGCAATCCGCTTGATAGAGTTTAAATTTCGGTTTTTCGTAATATGGCTTTATCATAAATCATTTATTGTAATCATAACTTTGTTTTATCAAAGCAAAAACCTTATCCAATTCCTCTGCTTTTTCTAGTTTCATTTCATAATCACCATTACCCCAATGTCCAACTGGTTTAGGTTTTACTAAATCACGCGCCAACACATCTGGATCATTTAATTCGCCGCTTTTAATATTCAAAAAGATTTTTAAACTACCATGAAGCAATACAATATCTACAAAATTTGTTGAAATTTTATATGCAATATATTTTGCTTTTGGTTCTTCAATTATGTCCTTGTCAAGTGAAGTAATTTTTTCTCGAAGTTTAAGAAAAAGGGATTGAATTTCTTTACTTGCCTTTTGTAAATGTTCATTGATGGTATAATTTTTTTGCAAAACTTCGCTTTTTTCTCTTTGTTTCTCTCCTTTTTTTATAATTCTACTTGTAGATATTTTGACCTTTTGATAATTTTCCGATTCTATATATAAAATATCATTGTCATAAATCCTATATCGTAAAAGCTCAACATTTATAGGTAAAATGTCGGCAGTATCTATATCAAATTTATTATAACTTTCGGATATACAAATTACACGAGGAGAATCCCAATCTATCTCAATTTCTATTTTTTTATTTCTGCATAAAATCTCAAAATCAGCTTTATGGTCTAATAGCCAACGCAAATAAGATAGTCCTTGATTTATTACATTGTCGCTTTGGTTCTTTTTATACTCAATGATACAAGGCGATCCATTTCTGTCTATACCTAAAGTATCAATTCTACCACCAAAACTTGTTGAGTATTCATGGGCTAAAAATGAAATGTTTAATATTTCGTCAAGATTGTTTTCAAAAAGACTTTGTAAATTTTTTTCCAAATCTAAATCTTTTGTTATGAATTTTTTAACTATTTGATTTTGAATTTTAAATAAAGCCATAGTATTTGTATTTTATTTAAATAATTCATCCACTGGTACGCCGAGAGCTTGGCTAATTTTTCTAATGAACTATCAGATTTGAACTTTCACTGTTTTCTATTTTTAGTTTATCCTCCAATACAGTTAATTTTATAATAAGGATTCATATATTACCAGGAATAAGAATCTTTACTCTCGGAAAAAACTATTTTTTGGGGTGGTAGTATTTTTTGTCCCCGATTTCTTTGGGAAAATGGGTTTGCTCGGGTTTCTTTCCCGGCACATCGTGAGCATATTGATATCCTTTTCCATACCCGATTTTTTTCATTAAATTTGTAACCGCATTTCTTAGATGCAACGGCACGCCAAAAGCGCCTTTTATTGCGTCTTGTTTTGCTTCTAATAATGCAGTATAGGAAGCATTGCTTTTTAGCGCAGATGCGAGATAAGTCACTCCTTGGGCCAGATTAATCTGGGCCTCGGGAAAACCCACATATTCAACAGCGTGAGCAATAGCAGTTGCTACCTGTATCGCCTGCGGGTCGGCATTTCCAATATCTTCGGAAGCAAAAATTACCATTCTGCGGGCGATAAATCTTGGGTCCTCCCCTGATTCCACCATTCTTGCCAACCAATAAAGAGCGCCATCGGGGTCAGAGTCTCTCATGCTTTTTATAAACGCGGAAATTACATTGTAATGTTCTTCTCCCTTTTTATCATAACGCAATGCATGCTCTTTTAATATTTCGGAAACTTCTTCCGCTTTTATAACTTTCTTGTTTTCTGATTTTATGTGATTGACTATAAACTCTAATCCATTCAATCCTACTCTTGCGTCTCCGTCGGCAAAGTTTATTAATCTTTCCAAGGCCTGTTCTTCTATTTTTATTCCTAAATCCCCAAATCCCCTGTCTTTATCTTTTAATGCTTGCAATAAAATGTTTTTTAACGCCTCTGGAGATAAGGGTTTTAAAATATAAACAGCAGAGCGGGATAAAAGCGGAGATATTACGGAAAAAGATGGATTTTCCGTTGTCGCTCCGATTAAAATTATCGTGCCATCCTCTACATACGGTAAAAAAGCATCCTGTTGGGCTTTGTTAAAGCGGTGAATCTCGTCAATAAAAAGAATTGTCTTTTGTTTTTTGAATTTTAATCTTTCTCGGGCTTTTTCAATTGATTTTCTTACATCGTTTATTCCGGTAACAACAGCGGAAAATTTTACAAAATGGGCTTTTGTTTTTTGAGCGATTATTCTGGCTAAAGTCGTTTTGCCGGAACCCGGAGGCCCCCAAAATATTAAAGAGGTTAAATTATCGTTTTGAATCGCCCGGCGCAAAGGGCTGGTTTCTCCGACAAGCTCATCTTGACCGAAAAAATAGTCAAAATCATTAGGCCTGATGCGGTCTGCCAATGGCGCTTCCTTCCTTAAAGTGTCTTCTAAATTTTTATCAAACAAATCGTCCATATCAATTTAAATTTACTAAATAGGTTTCAAGAAATTTTCTAATTGCTAATACTGTTTCTGTTTTTAATTTTGAAGGGCTCTCTGCAACCCAAACCGCAAAATTATATAATTCCCTATCATCAACTTTTAACCATTTTTTATTCTTATGGAGAAAAACAAATAGAACTGTCATTGCAATTCGCTTATTTCCGTTTTGAAACGGGTGATTTTTTATTAACAAATAAAAAAGAATCGCTGCTTTATCCAAGAAACTTTTATAAAGACTTTTGCGCTCAAATGTCTGAAACGGAACAACGAGACAACTCTCTAATGTGTTAGGGAAACGAGTGCCAAAATCAGGAATTGGTTCATTAAAAGTCATCAATTCCCTTGCTAATTTAAATGCGATGTATTCAACCTCAAATATGGAAAGCGATTCTATCATGTTGAACCCAATAATTTTAGTGTTTTACCATACTCTTTCATTGTTTTCGTTATAGCCTTATCTATTTCTAATTTTTGATTCCTAGTAAGTTCTTTTTCTAAAATCTTAACTAAATCTTTTTTATCAATCGCAAAATTACGGCCAATTTTTTTAGCTATTATTTGGCCTTTTTGAATTTTTTTATAAACAGCTATTCTAGAAATGCCCAGCATTTTAGCCAATTCAATTGTAGATAAATATTTATTATTTTCCATAAATTATATGTTAACTTACATTTCTAGGTTAACATAGGTTAACTAAACGGTCAATCCTAATCATCAATTTTTTGACAAACAATCAACTTTCTTATATTGTGAAAATATGTTCTCTTACAACCGAATGAAGGAGGCGGAATGAAGCTCGCGTGGTGGATGTTGGATCTGATTTGGCCGAGTTTGGCGCGTCTAAGGATGTATCCCACCTCGGTAACTACCTGGCTGGTCTTTGCCTTCGGACGCAACACATACGAAGACAGCGCTCTCAACAAAGTGATGCAGATCCGAGACAGAGCTGGCGACAACGAAAGCGCGTTGCGGAGATTGATGCGCTTAAGCGTTGATCCAGGCGATTCCAATCGAGCTCTAGCTGAAATGGTGATCATAGGCATCGACAAAGCGGGGGACGGCAACGGACCCAAAAGGGTTATCCTGCAATGGGAAGTGGCGCTAGCAATCTTCCTTTTCTATGAACACTGGTTCTTCGATATGGGAAGACAAGGCATCACTGTCACTCTCCTGTGGCCGAGACTGGTTTTGACTCGGTTCCCATGGAAACACACGATTGGGTACGACACTATCGCTGTGGCTCAGGATGCAAGGCGATTCTGCAACGGCGTGGTGGCAGTTCTTTGTCACCGCAACCATTTGGCGCGCGCAGCAAAGACCGCTGCTCTAGTGCTTCAAAAGCCGATCTATCTTGCGGCGCGCAAGAACGAATACCCTGATGTGTACGACCCTGATTCTGTACAGAAACAGTGTCAAGCTCCGAGCTCTTTCGCGCTTCTGCGCGAGATTGTAGCGAGGATGCGACTACTAGCCAAGGCCAAGAAATTGGCAAAGTCGCTGTAAGGAGAAGGTCTCCAGCTGTCAAAATCATAATCGATTGCGATAGCTGGAGCCCTTTGTTTTTAATATATATTAATTGGCTTATTAGCTCCTGTTTTAGCCAGAATCCAACCTAAAGAAAAAGCCAATAAACAAGCCAAAAAAACTATTATAATCAAAAGCAGAGTATCTTTATTCTTGTTGACTAATTTTCTAATATTTGATAGCATAAAAAATCGGGTTTTTTATTTTAAATTTAAATAATATGTCAAAAACAAAATCAGCAGGTTCAACTAGTTACGGACGAGATTCAAGGCCCAAATATTTAGGGGTCAAGCTTTATGAGGGACAAAAAGCCAAAGCGGGAATGATAATTATAAGACAAAGAGGAACAAAATTTATTCCTGGAAAAAATGTTGAAAAAGGCAAAGACGATACTTTGTTTGCTATTAAGGAAGGGTTAGTAAAATTCGCGACTAAACGCATTAAAAGATTTAATGGAACTCAGAGAAGAGCGAAAGTAGTTTCAGTAGAATAATTATTCCTCAACAATTTCGTTTGAAGATTCCTGTTCTACGATAATGGTAATCTTGACCTCCAAATGGTGGTCAAGGTTTATTTTCGCATGGAATTCGCCCAATTCTTTTATCGGATTATCAAGAATAATTTGGTCCTTCTTAACATTAAAACCGCTATCGCTTAACTTTTTTGCGATTTTCAAAGGAGTAATGGCCTCAAACAATTGTCCACCCTCGCCTGTTTTAACGAAAAACTCAAATTCTTGGCCATCAAGTTTAGAAGCAATTTTTTGGATTTCAATCAAATGTTCTTCTGCTATTTTTTCTCCTTGCTTTTTTATTTCTTTGAGTTCTGCCATTGCTGAGGCGTTAGCTGGTTTTGCCAAACCATTGGGAATCAAAAAATTTCTGGCATAACCGTCTTTTATGGATTTAATCTCATATTTTTTCCCTACAGTTTCTATATCTTTGAGTAGAATTACTTTCATATTCGTTCCTGTTCGTTATAAACTTTAATTTTATTTTAATTCTTGTATCGCCCTATCTAATTGAGGATCTTTATTGGCATTATAATCCTCTTCTGTTATTTTTACCTCTATATCAGGAGAAAGTCCAATTTCATTAATCATTTTTCTGGCTGGCGTTAGCCAATGGGCCACTGTTATTTTAAGAAGAGATCCTCCTCGCAAATCTATCGGTTCTTGAACAGAGCCCTTTCCAAATGACTTCTCTCCTATTAATTTTACATTATCTCTGTTATCTCTCAAAGCAGCTGCTAAAATTTCAGCCCCGGAAGCTGACCCTTGGTTGATAAGAACAACCGTCGGATATCCGGCTAAAGCTCCGCTGCCCGTTGCCCTATATTCTTGTTCCCCTTTTCCTTCGCCAAAACTTTCAATAGTAACCATATCCCCTTTTTGAATAAACCAGCCAGCCATCAATTGAGCTTCATACAAAAGACCTCCTGGATTATTTCGTAAATCAAGAATAATCTTTTTCGCCGGGGACTCTAATATTTTTGGAACTATCTTTGAAAAATCAGCATCCAACCCGCTTGAGAATTGGTAAACCTTAATCTTTGCTATATCTCCATTCACTATTTCCCATTGGAAATTAGGGATTTTTATTACATCTCTTGTTATTTCAAATATTTTAGTATCATTCCATCCCTCTCTAAGAATGGTTAAGTTCACGACCGTACCCTTAGCGCCCCGGATCAGTTTAACCGCTTTATCTGCAGTAATATCTTGAGAAAAAGTGTCATCTATTTTAATTATCTTATCTCCTGGCAATAATCCTGCTTTTTGGGCCGGAGATCCTTCAAGTGGCGAGACAATGGTAAGTTCACCATTCTTTTCCCCTATTTCCATTCCAACCCCCTCAAAAGAACCGGCTATATCCTCTTTAAAAATTTGGCTGTCATCCGGATTAAAAAATGTTGTGTAGGGATCACCTAATCCGCTTACCATTCCTGCTGCAGCGCCATAAATCATTTTTTGATAATCAATATTTCCGGAATATTTTTGTTCTATCTTATTCCAAACGTCCCATAATAAAGTTAAATCAACATTGTCGGGCAAGCCTGTCGGTGGCTTTGGTATTTGGTCATAACCATATTTATAGCCGAACGAGAAAATAAGAACTCCGCCGATAACGGCAAGGATTAAAAATAAAATTTTCAATAAAAATGTCTTCTTCATTTTTTTATTTTTCTTTTTAATTTTTGAAAACAATAAACAACTTTTACGCACAAATATCTCAATTGTATCCAGGCGAATATTGCAAGACCGAACGCCGAGATTACCAGATTTAATCCTCTAAATACTAAGCTAAATGCTACACCTGTGGCTGGATTTCCGGTGATACCACTGAATGCAAGAGCTTGAGTTGCTTCCAGTGTTCCTAGCGACGCAGGCAATGGAATGAATCCAGACAAATCTGTCATACTTCTTACCACAAATAGCCGCGTAATATCAAGCCGGGTTCCTAAAAAATATAAAGTTAACCAAGATGTAAATAAAACTGCCGAAAGCTCTAAAATAACTACTAAGAAAATCATTGCGAGCTGTTTTTTGGGTCTATGAAAAAAAAGTTTCATTTCCTCCTCTACCTCATCCAAAGCGCCCATATTATCCTTAACAATACTAATCTTAGTCAGGTATAATTTTTCCGCCAATGTTTTGAAAAGGCCTTTTTCAGATGATACTTTTTTCGCTTTCCGAATTATTAAAAATAAAGCGATTATTGCTGCTGCGAGTATACTGATTCCTATAATCTCTGCCAACCAAGACAAATGTAAATAAATCAGAAGGAAAAATACGCCTACGAAAAATACCATTGTGGTGATAGAAAAGAACATCAATTCATCCAATATAACAGAGCTTATTATCCGACTGACAGGAATATTTGTTTCTTGTTTTAAAAAAAGAACTTTTGCTGGTTCACCCCCCATAAAAGAACAGGGCGTCACATAACTTATACTATAACCGATAATTCTCGCGATCATTAACTTAGATAATCTGACTTTTTTTCCTTTATCGTTTCCAATAATCATCCTCCATTTATAACTGCCAATAATAACCGGGCCAGACAGTAAAACCAATAATAACAAAGGCACTTGCCAACCTTTAAGGGTTGACAAAATTGCGATAACTCCAGCAATTCCTACTTCGCGAAGCGTGAAATAAAAAAGAATCGCTCCTAGAATAAAAAATATAAGAAACCAAATCCATCTACGCATATAGTATTCTATTATACTCTAATCTACTACCCGAAACAAGAAATTTTATTTCTTAAGGCAAAAAATAAAGGGCGCGGGGAATGCACACACTGTGTGCGCACATCCCCGCGTCTTCTCTGTCACCCCGTTACAGCAGCTACAAGCTACTGGATGGCCGCCATGTACACACACTTGATGGGTGTATCAGAAGGTGAGTGAGACTTCCTGAAGTGTACAAGTCTGGGGCCTTGTGAAACTAACGAGAGACAGAGACGCCCCTAGTTGAGACAGCCTGCAAACCGAAGCCTTCGCCTCAGCCCAACTGTCGCCAGGCGGCGGACCAAGCGAACCAGACGTCTATGAGGACTACCACGAATTGTCATCGCCGATCTACCTCCAAGGTAGATGCTGCCAGACTATAGTGCAACCTCCACCCAACTCGCGGGTCTAGGCCACCAGTCCAGCAACACAGCTCGTCGTTCGGGTCGTCTGAGTGGAAACGCCTCGGCGCACAGTCGCGTTCGTCGTCGCCATATCGCTTCCAGCTCCAGCTTCACGTCGCATGATGTCTCCCTCACACACAATGAGAGGACCTGCTCGCTGGTTTTGCATAGATCTTTCCTCCTCTTACTGCATAATGTCTTTTGCGCAACGCGTTACGCAAAAGCAACAGCTACAGCTCTTTCATAATACAAAAAATGACCCTTTGGGTCAATGTGTTTTGATTTCTTTCCCATCTCGCATAACTTAATATTAAGTATTTTGTTTTATTTTTTATTGTTTTTTTAGGTTTATTTTTTTAGGTTTATTATCTATTTTATCCTTTTTATCCTGTGGAAAACTTTCCTCCAAAAATTACGCCACCCGGCGGCGTAGTGAGATTCCTTATATCTGCTGTGGGTTCCGATGTTTCACGAAAATTACGCCACCCGGCGGCGTAATCTCACGTAATCTCATATTTTATGATTATGATTTTAAAAAACAATGAGCCACGATCGTAAAGACCGTGGCTCCGGTTCCTCGTGGACGCGCGAGGGGAAATCAGGCAGGAGTACCTGCTGCCGAAAGCAGCATGAGCGGCTTGACAGCTTTGGACTCCAGAATCTTGAACTGCAAACCGCCTCGCTCAAAGATTCCTGTCCCCAAGTTCTTTTCAACGCGCCACAATTGATTCCGGGCGATGACGTACCTAGCACGCTCTGCCACATAGTCAGTCCCAGGGGCTTCCATCGACAAATCGGGGTGTTCACTGAAGTTCCAGTAGGAATCCTCTTCGCCGAGAATGATGAGGAGTTCATCGCTCTCCAACTCGCTTGAGATTCGCTGGAAATCCTCTGCAGACAAGTCACCCCAGCCGAGTTTGTCGCCGGAACTGCTGTACCAACCGCCGTTATGAATGATCTTGGTCTTCCCGCTACGCGTCTGTCCACCATAGATGCCAAACAGAGGACTTCGTGGTTCATCTTCGGTTCCGAACATTCCTTTCACTAGTCGCTTCATAAGCGCCCTCCTGTTGATTTTGCTCTTTTCTTGCGACACAACAACCAGGGAAAATTCTAATTTTCTAAACTGTTGTGTCGCAAGAAAACTAATCAAATCTAAAAAGAACTATTACATCTGATATCCGAAGCATATTATATAAAGACCTTTTTGTCAAATCAAAAAACAGCTGATTAGCTGTTTTAGCTCGACAGATTCACTATTTCAGCGATAGCAAAAATTTTTGTGCCCCGCGGAGGATTCGGACCTCCAACTTTTTGCTTAAAAGGCAACTACTCTACCATTGAGTTAGCGGGGCAAGAAAACGTAAAATTTAAAGCGAAAAACTAAAAATAAAAATAAATTAAAAATTTTCTCAATTACATTCCTTCTTGTCTCAACCTATTTAATAACTCTTTCTGTGTTTTTGTCAACTTTTTCGGAGGAACAACTTGTATTTTAACATATAAATCCCCTCTTCCATAACCAGAAAATCTTGGAATTCCCTTTCCGGTAATTCTAAAAACTTTTCCTGGTTCAGTTCCGGCGGGCACTTTTAAAAATATCTCTCTTTCTTTTCCTAAATTCGGAACTAATACTTCGTCTCCCAAGGCCAACTGAGAGAATAAAATGTTAGTTGTTGCGAATAAATCATCCCCTCTTCTATCAAACGTAGGATGTTTTTTAACAAACACCCTGACATATAAATCGCCAGCAGCTCCTCCTCTCTTGCCTGCCTCTCCTTTGCTCTTAAACTTTAATAATTGTCCAGAATCAACGCCAGCAGGAATGACAACTTCTATTTTTTCTTCTTTCTTTATTCTCCCTTCTCCCTTGCAAACATTACACGCTTTTTCAGGAGTATTACCTTCACCCTTGCAAGTCGGGCAAACAGTATAATGCGCAACTGTTCCGAATATTGTTCTTCTAATTTCTTGAACTTGACCAACGCCTCTGCAGGTTTGGCACTCTTTTAATTTTGTTCCCGGTTCAGCGCCGCTTCCGCCACAACGCCCGCAGGTTTCGTTTTTATAAATATTAAATGTCCGCTCCTGGGAAGAAAGAGTATCTTGTAAATTAATTTCCACATCTATCTGAATATCCCCTCCCCTTCTTAAATCCTGTTTTTTTGTTCTTCTTCCCCCAAAAAATTCTTCAAAAATATCGCCTAGATTATCAAATCCGGCGCTACTTGTATTGCCTTGCTGTTGCGCTTGTTCCCAAAAAGAACCAAAATCAAAACCAGAAAATCCGGCGTTTCCAAAACCGCCTTGTCCACCCATATTCTCAAATGAAGAACCAAATTGATCGTATTGTTGTCTTTTGTCTTTGTCCGACAAAACCTGATACGCCTCATTGATTTTATGGAATTTCTTTTCATCTCCGCCCTTATCAGGATGATGCTGATGAGCCAAGTGGCGATACGCTTTTTTGATTTCATCTTGAGAAGCGCCTTTTTCCACTCCTAAAATTTTGTAATAATCTTCTGGCATTTTTTAAATCAAAAAATAAAAACGATAAGAGAGCGAAATTATTTCTTAGAAATAATTAAGTGAGTTTGAATGTAATTCTATTTTTCTGTAGTCTGCCCTTCTTCTGGTTTATCCTCGTCTTTCTTATCTGATTCTGGTTGGCTTGGCCCCGCTTGTCCTTGCTGATTTTTGTAAAGCTCTGCGCCAACTTTCTGAATAACTTTCGAAAGTTCGTCGCTGATTTTTTTGATTTCCTCTATATTATCACTATCTTTCGCTTTCTTCAATTCATTAACTTTATCTTCAATTTCCTTAACTGCGTCACTGGGAATTTTATCTTTCGCATCCTTTAAAGTTCTTTCGCAACTATATATTAGCGCATCAGCCTGATTTCTCGCCTCTATTAAATCTTTCTTCTTTCTATCTTCTTCGGCGTGAGCCTCTGCTTCCTTTCTCATTTTTTCAACTTCCTCATCAGATGCGCCACAAGAACCTTCAATTCTTATGGATTGTTTTTTACTTGTTGCTTTATCAGTAGCAGAAACTTGAAGAATTCCATTAGCATCAATTTCAAAAGAAACTTCTATTTGAGGAATTCCTCGCATAGAAGGAGGAATGCCGTCTAATATAAATCTGCCTAATGATTTGTTATCATTAGCCATTGGCCTCTCTCCTTGCAATACTCTTATCTCTACAGATGGTTGATTGTCAGCAGCTGTAGAAAATACTTGAGTTTTTGAAGTAGGAATAGTTGTATTTTTTGAAATAAGTATTGTGTTTACCCCGCCTAATGTTTCTATGCCTAAAGATAAAGGAGTTACATCCAAAAGCAGGACATCTTTCATATCTCCTTGGAGAATTCCTCCTTGAATCGCTGCTCCAACAGCCACCACTTCATCTGGATTAATATCTTTTCTTGGTTCCTTATTAAATAATTTTCTAACCTCTTCCTGTATTTTCGGAGTTCTTGTTTGTCCGCCAACCAAAACTATTTCATCAATATCTTTTGTTTCTAATTTAGCGTCTTTAAGGGTTTTCCTTACTAATTCTATAGAAGTATCAATGTAATCCTTTATCATATCCTCAAATTGAGCTCGAGATAATTTGTAATTAAGATGTTTCGGCCCTGAAGCATCAGAGGTAATAAATGGAAGATTTATATCGCTTTCCAAAGCAGTTGAAAGTTCAATTTTTGCCTTTTCGCCCGCTTCCTTTAAGCGCTGGAGAGCTAATTTATCTTTAGACAAATCTATTCCTTGATCTTTTTTAAATTGATTAACCAGCCAATCAATTATTTTTTGATCAAAATCATCTCCACCCAAATGAGTATCTCCATTTGTTGCTTTAACCTCAACCGTATCTTCTCCTATGTCCAAAATAGAAATATCAAAAGTCCCTCCGCCAAAATCATAAACAACTATTTGCTGTTCTTTTTTCTTGTTCAAACCATAAGCCAGGGCAGCTGCCGTGGGTTCGTTGATAACCCTTTTGACTTTAAAACCAGCGATTTCTCCTGCCACTTTAGTCGCTTTTCTTTGTGAATCATCAAAATAAGCAGGGCAAGTGATAATCGCTTCTTCTATTCTTTCCCCTAAACGATCTTCCGCGTCGTTTTTTAATTTCTGAAGAATCATTGCCGATATTTCAAACGGTTGATACCATTTATCTCCCATTTTAATCTCTACCCCTGAATCCGAACTTTCTCTTATTTCATAAGGCAAAAGTTTCATATCCTTCTGAACTACTGGATCGCTGAATTTTCTACCCATCAATCTTTTTACGGAAAAAATTGTATTTTCCGGATTAGTAATTTGCTGACGTTTAGCCAAAATACCAACCATTCTTTCGTTGTTTTTAGTAATGGTTACAATTGAAGGTGTGGTTCTCGCCCCTTCTTTATTATCCACTATTTCCGGTTCGCCGTTGATAACAACAGCCATTGCTGAATTAGTTGTCCCGAGATCTATTCCTAGTATTTTAGACATAGCTTTAAACGATTAATTATTATTGTTATTATTAATTGATTTTTTTGTTACTCTAACGTGCGCCGGTCGGATAACTCTTTCTTTAAATAAATAACCTTTCTGGATAATATCCACGATTGTTCCTTCTTCTTTTTCATTATCCTCAACTGTTTCAATAACTTCTTCAAAATGCGGGTTAAATATTTTTCCTACTTCACTTTTTATTTCTTTTACTCCCTGCTTGATTAAAAAGTCTTCAAAATACTTTTTAATTTGTACAAACCCTTCAATAACAGAATGTTTGCTATCTTGCTCTTGAATACCGCTTTCCGCTTTTTCAAAAAGATTAAGAACATTTAACAATTCCAGTATCCATTCTTCTTTTTCAAAATCAACCATCTTTTTAAACCGCTCTGCTTCTTCTTTCTTGTAGTTCAAAAAATCCGCTTGACTTCTCTGCCACCCAGATAAATATTTACCCTTTTCCTCTTCCAATTGTTTTATTTTTTTATCTAAAAACTGCTCTTTTTGAGCTCGTTTTTTGTTCTTTTCTTCCATTATAATAAAATTAGTTAAGATTCAACATACTTATTTTACACCAAGAATCCCATTTGTCAAGCTATGAATTTTATTTCAATTTCAAGTTCAAAATTAGAAAACTTCAGATTACGCGGCCGGGGCGCGTAATTTACGTAAAACGTCGGAACCCATACCAGATATAGGAAATCTCGCAACGAGCCCCGGCCGCGTAATTTTTGGACCTGCAAAAATTGTAAATGTGGATTGTTGTTCTATTTTACTACCAAAATACTTGCTATAATATTTCAATGTCAAAAATATACAAAATTAGAATAATTTTCTTTTTGTCATTAGTTCTTTTGGTCGCAGGATTTTTAAGATTGTATCAACTTGATAAAATTCCTCCTGGATTATATCCCGATGAAGCGATGTACGCGAACAATGCCTTTACTAGCCCAGGTCATGTTTTTTACCCAGATAATAACGGCAGAGAAGGGCTTTTCATAAACATTGTATCTCTTAGTTTCAAGGTTTTAGGAGCAAGCCCTTTTTCTTTAAGATTAGTTTCGGCGATTATCGGAATCCTAACTGTTTTTGGATTGTTTCTCCTTTCAAGAGAAATTTTTTCATCTATCAGCGATAAAAAAGAAAACGCCAATTATCTTGCCTTGATAGCAAGCTTTTTTATTGCCGTTTCTTTTTGGCATGTTAATTTTTCAAGAATCGGATTCAGGGCCATAACGCTGCCTTTCATTTTGGTTTTTATTTTCTATTTCTTAATGAGGGGGTTACGGAATAAGAATACAGTATTAATGATTATCGCGGGAGCTTTATTCGGACTCGGATTTTACACTTATTCTTCTTTCCGATTATCATTCTTAATATTGCCCTTAACTCTATTGCCATATTGGATTTTATCAAGAAAAGAAAAACAGCAAAAACGGTTTATAATTTCATTCATCGCATTCGGGCTCGCTGCTTGCATAATCGTTATTCCTCTGGCTCTGTATTTCCTTGGACATCAAGCGGATTTTTTCGGACGATTGGGAGATGTTTCCATATTCTCCCAGCCAAATATCTTTAAGGCCTTTTTTGAAAGTTTGGGTAGACACCTCATAATGTTTAATATTGTCGGGGATTGGAATTGGAGACACAACATCTCTGGCGCCCCGGAACTATCGCTTATAGTTGGAATTTTCTTTCTTATCGGGTTCGCGGTTGCCATAAAAAAATTATTCTTAGCCATCAAAGAAAAAAAATATCAAATTCAATCCGCTTATTGGCTGATTTTTTCATGGTTCGGCGCAATGATTTTACCCGGAGTCCTAACTTATGAAGGACTCCCCCATTCTTTAAGAACAATTGGTTTGATTCCTGTTTTGTTTATATTCGCGGCAATCGGAGCCAATTGGTTATTTGAAAGGATTAAAAAAATGAAACGAATTCCTTCTCTCAGTTCCAACAAAAAATGGCGAATGTATTTTATTTATATTATCGCCAGCTTGCTTTTCTTGGGATTATTTGTCGGCGAAACCCAAAAATATTTTATTGATTGGGCTCAAAATCCTGAAGTCAAAGGAGCGTTCACGGAAAATTTTGTAAAAATTGGAAGAGCCATTAACGCTCTTCCGTCTGACCAGGATATATATGTAATAGTAAATGAACCCGGAACAGCTGTTCCTTATCCTGATGGAGTTTCTGTTTCAGCCCAAACAATAATGTTCATAGAAAGAACAGAATATGGAAAATTAAGAGCAAAATATTTAAAGCCAGACCAATTATCGGAAATAAAAATAGGAGATAAAAAAATAGTTATCATACCGATGCGTTTTGATGATGATATTTTGAGTGCTCTTAAAAAAGCATTCCCGAGCGGAATTGCAAAAACAAAAAATAACATAAAGGTGTTTCTTATAAACTAAAAAGGATTAAAAAATATGAAACTAGATAATAAAACAACTAATATTATAGCGATACTTTTATTAGGGGCTTGTTTTTTAATGGCTTTTTTAAGCTCTAGGAACATGTCCTTGACAATGGATGAAAAAGCCCATATTCCAGCTGGTTATTCTTATCTCGCCTTTGGAGATTACCGTCTTAATCCAGAACATCCGCCATTAGCGAAGGACTTGGCTGCCCTTCCCCTTCTTTTCTTAGACCTTAAATTTCCCCTTCAAGATAAGTCTTGGACCCAAGATAGAAACGGCCAGTGGGATGCAGGATATCAGTTCATATTTAATTCCGGAAACAATCCAGACCAGATAATTTTTTGGGCTCGTTTGCCAATGATGATTCTTTTAGTATTTATGGGTTGGTTTGTTTTCTTCTGGGTCAGAAAATTAGCAGGCAATAAGGCGGCGCTGATGACTCTAGTTTTATTCTCTTTTTGTCCGACTCTCTTGGCGCATGGAAGATTAGTAACAACCGATGTGGCTGCAGCTTTTGGGTTTCTTATTGCCACCTATTTTTGGGTTAATTTCCTAAAAAAACCGGATTTAAAAAATGTTTTAATTGCCGGCATAATACTCGGCATCGCTCTGTGTCTAAAATTTTCTCTAGTGCTCTTAATTCCCTCTTTTATTTTAATAACCGCTGTTTACGCTTATCTTATAAAAGGCGGCTCATTTAAAGACAAATTAAAATCAATATTAAAATATTTCGGAAAAGCAATTATAGCTGGCTTAATCGCCCTCTTTCTTGTTATCTGGCCGATATATCAACTCCATATAGTAAATTATCCTATTGAAAGACAAATAAAAGATACTCAAGAAACATTTGAGCATCATTCAAGTAAATTAGTAAGGGACTGGTCGGTTAAATTGGCAAGCAACCAAATTACAAGACCTATTGCTCAATATATGCTCGGACTCTTAATGGCAACCCAAAGAGTGGCTGGCGGCAACACTGTCTACTTTATGGGAGAAGTAAATAATCAAGCGTGGAAGGAATATTTTCCGACAATGTATTTACTAAAAGCTCCCTTGTCATTTCATATTCTCACATTGATGGTTATAGGATTATGGATTGCCTCAATAAAAAAACGAGACTTTTTCAAGAAATTGATTGACCGTTTATATAGATGGACAAGAGAACATATTGCTGAATTCTCCCTTTTAGTTATTCTCATTGTTTATTGGGTTACTTCTATAGTCGGCAATTTGAATATAGGGGTGAGACATATTCTCCCAGTTTTCCCAATAATGTATATATTCATCGGTGTGGGATTTTTCCGATTGAAAGATGAAATTAAAAAGAAAAAAATAAGGATCGCTTTAAGCGGTTTAACTGTGATTCTAATGATTTGGTACGTTGCTAGTTCTTTAATGACATTCCCACATTATCTCTCTTATTATAACGAACTGGCGGGTGGCACGAAGAATGGTTATAAATACGCCGTTGACTCAAACTACGACTGGGGACAAGATTTAAAACGGCTCGCCGATTTTGTAGATAAAAATAATATCCAAAAAATAACTCTCTCTTATTTCGGAGGAGACGATCCAAAATATAGGTTAGGGGAAAAACTAAGCGGGACTTCTATATATAAGAACCCAAAAGAAAACAAAGGATGGATAGCAATTTCCGCTACCTTTCTTCAAGAGAAAAGAGCAAAAGTAATTGAGGGTTTTAATTTCAATGGCACTGAGCTTGAGTGGTTAAATAACTTTGAACCTGTAGGAAGAGCCGGTTATTCAATTTTCATTTACAATATCCCATAAGCTACTTTAGAAAAATCTTATCAAAACGAAGGTCAATATATTCCTTAGCTCCCTTGC
>JAPLYH010000031.1 GCA_026395615.1 Candidatus Parcubacteria bacterium
TCCTTTAAAAGTTTCAAGTATCCTATTGCTAGAATATGGTTTTGAAGAATAAAAAACGCCTTTAATCAAATTTTGCCTATCCTTACTTTCCCACAGAAGGAGTAATGACGGAAGTCGTAAAATGTTATTTGTCAGTTCTTTTAGGATAAAACTCAAATCTTTAGGGTCAGTGTTGGAGTTATTAAAATCAGTTTTTGTTAAGCAGATTATCGGTAGCTGTTTTTCCCTGTTAAACTCGATTTTTTTAAGCGCAGTTTCCAATAATTTAATTTGATTAGGATTTTCATTTTTTGTGAATAAACTTAACAATTCTTTATAGCGGATATCTGATGTTATTAAATCTAAAATATTATTCGTTATTTCTTGACTGTTTTCTTTTTCTTTATCTTTTGAGAAGGCAATTATTCCGGCTAAAATCCAGGTTCTGATATTTTGGTCAGTTGGAAATTGAAGTAATTCAATAATCTGATTAAAAATTAGAGTTATTGGCAGATCTTCTGAAATCAGGTTAACATTTCCAAATCTATTATTAGATTCTTGATTATCTATATTTAATATTGGAGTTTGGTAAAAGAGTTTGAAATTTTTTTCGTAAAAATCACCCAATTTTTCTAAATTTTCTATTCCGATCGTTACTAATAGATCTGATTCTGTTTCTGGTATTTCTTGAAGATCGTCAAATATTATATCATTCTTATTAATTTTATTATCCTTAGGGCTTAAAAATATTTTTAAGAGCTGGTTCTCTTTTTCGTAATATAATTCAGAGATTTCTTTGCTTTTAATAGAAATAACAAATCTGTTTGAATTGATTGTTTGGGGGAATAGAGAAGAGTAGTTTTGGGGCGTTTGCTTTGGCCGTAAATTTACAATTTTGCCTTTATTGTTTAAAGTATAAGAAAGAGAAACAGCCGAGGCAAAAGAGTCAATACTCGGATTTTGAGAAGTTAATACCAAAATATTCTTTGCATCTTCAAGAAATTTTTTTGCTTGGTATAATCCGTCAGTCATTAGTTCAATCTATATTCTATTCATTTAAAAGTCAATGGAAAAAAGGATACAAACAAATACTCATATTAAAACCCAAAGCCTAGCGGAAAAAATCGCTAAAAAATGCCTTAAAACCGGTCCTGATTTTAAAAATAATATAGCAACGATTTTCGCCATGAGGGGAGATTTGGGAAGCGGGAAAACAACTTTTACCCAAGGATTTGCAAGGGGATTGGGGGTTGTGGATAAGATTTTGAGCCCGACATTCGTAATCCTTAAAAAATTTCAGATTCCAAATTCCGAATTTCAATATCTTTATCATATTGATTGTTATAGAATAAAACAACCAAGAGAGATTTTGAATTTAGGACTTAAAGAAATAATATCTGATACGAAAAATATAATTGTTATAGAATGGGCAGATAAGATAGAAAAAATATTGCCTCCGCAAGCCAAAATGATAAGATTCCATTTTGTTAACGAAAAAAACAGGGAAATATTTTTTAACCTGAAGAAGTAAAATCTATGGATAAAAAACGTTTAGTGATAATAGATAGTAATGCCCTGATTCATAGAGCATTCCACGCCTTGCCTCCGCTGACTTCTCCTAAAAAAGAGTTAGTTAATGCTGTTTACGGGTTTTTATTGGTTTTTCTTAAGGCCTTGAAAGAACTTTATCCCGATTATGTGGCTGCTACCTTTGATCTGCCAGGACCAACTTTTAGAAAAGAAATATACGAAAAATATAAGGCAAAAAGAGTAAAGGCGCCCGATGAGCTTTACGCTCAAATTCCAATTGTTAAAAAAATACTTCAAGCATTTAATGTCCCAATTTTTGAAAAACAAGGGTTTGAAGCAGATGATGTTATAGGCACTATCGCAAAATTAGCAAAAAGACAGCAAATATCCCCAGAAATAGAAACTATTATTATAACTGGAGATTTGGATGCCTTACGGTTGGTTGATGCGAACACGAAAGTGTATACATTAAAAAGAGGATTATCAGATACAATAATTTATGATGAACAGTTAGTAAAAGAAAGATACGAAGGACTTAATCCTGAGCAACTTACTGATTACCGGGCATTAAGAGGAGATCCTTCTGATAATATTCCTGGCGTGACGGGGATAGGACCAAAAACAGCGATTGATTTATTGAAAAATTTTACTTCCTTGGAAAATATTTATAAAGCGATTGAAGAAAAAAAGGAAGATGATTTAATCCCGCTCCGGGTTAAAGAGAAACTAGTCGCCTACAAAGAACAAGCGCTTTTTTCTAGGGCCTTGGCTGAAATAAACACAGATGTCCCGATTGATTTCAATCTTAAGCAATGTCGGCGCGATGCCTTAGACAAAGATATGATAATAAAAATTTTTCAGGAATTCGGGTTTTATAGTTTAATTAAAAGATTGCCAGAATCTCGACAAACGAAATTAGGAGATTTTTAGGGTTAGGTTTCCGGATGGATTAGTTTATTCAGAGTGAAATTTCTTTTAATAGAATAAATTGTTATAATAAAGGATTAAAAGATTTTAATGACAGAAGAATCAAAAAAAGAAAACCAGATAAAACTGGCGATATTAGATAATCTAACAAAAGAGGGAAAACGAAGGAAATATGTTATTTTAGGGGTAATAATCCTTTTTTTGATATTAGGGATTGTTTTAAAACCGTTTCCTTATTTTTATTATATCGCTGCAACACTCTTATTGGTTTTATCATCAATAATATTAGCTATTTCTCTCCTTAAAAAAAATCCTAATAATAGTTTGAAAAAGGTTAGGAGGACAATTGGAACAATAATTTTTGGAGAATTATTTATTTTAAGCATATCGTTTTATTTTTTTATTCCAATAGCTATTTTTTACCAAATACGGATTTCTATTATTTTAATACCCTTCTTCCTTCTTTACGCGGTATTAATTTATCCATTGTTTATTTCTAAAAAGATTAATGATTTATTTTATATTTTTTCCTTTATTGTTTTGACAATATTAACATTAGCCGAATATCTTGGCATATATCCTTCTTATTCTAATTACCCGATTTCCAAGGATCTAATTATGCCGTTGCATATAGCTATTATCCCTATTTCTATAGCCGCAATCACCCTTTTAATAATAAGGAATTCAATGGATTATTTTTGGGGACGCTTTAGCCAGATGAACATTGAGTTGAAAGAATTAAATACTGAATTAGAAAGGAAAGTAAAGGAGAGAACAAGAGAACTCCAGAAAAAATCAGAAGAGCTGCAGGAGGCGAAAGATGTTTTAGAGATAAAAGTAAGAGCAAGAACCCGGGAATTAAAAGAATTTGCCGAGGAATTAGAGCAAAAAATTCAATTAAGGACAAGAGAATTACAAGAAAGAGTAGACGAATTAGAAGTGTTTCATAAATTTACGGTTAACAGAGAGTTAAAGATGATAGAGCTTAAAGAAGAGATTAGCGCATTAAAAAAGGAATTAGCTGATACTGAAAGATAGTGGAATTGGCAAAAGAGATATCTTTTGTATTTAATATGTAATTTGTTAGCGGAATTATGATAGGCGGACATTTTTTTAGGAATAAAAAGATAAATATAGTAAAGAAATACCGAAAAGAGATAGGGGGATTGAAAAAAAACCTGAATGAGACTACGGCCTATTTGGACGATTTTTTAGCTTTTTTACCCCTGCCAATTTGTGATGTAAACTCATTTGGCGTGATAAATAATGTAAATAAATCGTTTGAAGAGCTTACGGGTTTTAAGTTTAGCGAGGTAATTGGGAAACATATTTCAGGTTTTTTAATAGAAAAAGAGAAGATAGATGATTATTTCAGAATGGTTGAGAAAGAAGATATTGTAAAAAATAAAGAAATGTCTTTGATAACAAAAGAAAAAAAGAAAACACCTGTAAGCGTTTCTTTTTCGGCCAAAAAGGATAGCAGGGGGAAACTGATGGGTTGTCTTATAAGTATTACTGATATAACAATTTTAAAAGATTTTCAGGCCAAAACAGAAGAAAAAATCGGGGAAAGAACAAAAGATCTGGAGAATTCAAGAACAGCTCTGTTAAATATGTTAGAGGATACAGAGGCGACTAAACAGCAGATAGAAAGAGAAAAAAACAGAAGCCAAGTCATTTTTAATAATTTTCTTGACGGTCTTCTGATATTCAATTCTAAAGAAGGGTTAGAATTGTTAAATCCAAGAGCAGAAGAGTTTCTGAAAGTAAGACAACAAGATCTTTTAGGAAAAACTACAAAACAATTGATTGAAATACCGCAGATCCGGGAGTTGGCAGAGAAACTCTACAAAAGAAAAAAAGATATTTTTAGAGAAGAACTTCCTTTTAAAGAAGGAGAAGCGGTCGTTGAGGTTACAACTCAAAAATTAAATCCCCAGGATAAGGATTCTTCAACATTAGTAATTCTTCATGATATTTCCAGAGAAAA
>JAPLYH010000004.1 GCA_026395615.1 Candidatus Parcubacteria bacterium
AAATAAGAAAGTTATCAATTCTGCCAAATACCCTTTGCCGTTTAGGAATCCAATATTTTTCTGATAATGGAAATTTTTCAGGAGAAACAATAGAAGTTTGGCCCAAGAAATTTAGTCATTCTCCTAAATATGGCTTTTTATGGAAAGTTTTGAAGAACAAAAGGATTGAATATGGTATTATTGGTTCGAATAATGAAAGTCAAAAAGAATTTAATGATTTTTTAACAACACAAGGAGTTGGTATAAGCCCCGAAAGATTCAAAGCAGCATTGATTCCCCAGAGATTATGTATACCCAAATCAAATAAAGTCACTTTACTTGGAGACTCTGCCGGGATGACAAAACCAACAACTGGAGGAGGAATTATTTGGGGATTTAAAGCGGGCGATATTTTAGCAGATTGTTTTCCAGATTTTGTAAAATACAGGCGGAAGACAATAAGATTTTTCAGAATGAAAATTTTAAAAGGTAAAATAGCGTTTTCTATCAGTTATTTTTTAGGAAATTACTTGCCATTCTTACTTCCGAAAGAAATATCAATAGATCCAGATTTGTTTTAAAAATTAATAATTAATTATTGTATTATGAGGAAACAAGTTTATGATATAGAGTTGCGAATTAATAGAAATTTATTTTGGCTTTCTGTTTTTGTCACCCTTCTTTCTCTCACGATGATGTTGGTGGAGTTTTTTACCAGGGGCGATTTCCCTGCCACAAGGATAGGTCTCTTTTATATCGGAGTATTGTTTATTTATTCTATGCATAAAGAGGCATTGCGCTGGATTGGCGGGAAAAAAATTCAAAAAGGAGAAAGAAAGGGAGAATATTTTTTATATGTTTGGATTGTCGTAACATCTTTTCTCTATTTAATTAATTTTCTAATGAAAGATTATTTTGTTTTTGGAGATATGGGAAATGAATTAACCGCTTTATCAGAAATTACAGTTACCGCATTAGAAGCGTGCGGCGTTTTCATTTTTGCCAGAACCGCTAAAGTGATTTTCAGTGTGATGTATTTTAGGAATGGTAAATAATTGGGGACAGAGATATTAAGAGGAGGGGTGCCTGAGTGGTTGAAAGGGATGGTTTCGAAAACCATTGTAGCTTTTGCTACCGTGAGTTCGAATCTCACCCCCTCCGTATGTCCTTAGTAACAAATTCCTTAAGCGAAATATTATGAAAACTAATGGGCCCTGGAAGATTAAAGATAGTCAGGAAAAATACAAAAATCCATGGATACGAGTTAGGGAGGATAAAGTAGTACATCCCAATGGTGAGGATGGTATTTTTGGTATTGTAGAAATGGTTCCGGGCGTTTCTGTTTTGCCCCTTGATGATAATGGATTTGTTTATCTGGCAAAAGAATTTCATTACGCTATTGAGAAAGAGGGTACAGAAACTGCTAGTGGCGCTGTTGATAAAGGAGAGAGTAGTCTTGAAGCGGCAAAACGGGAGTTAAAAGAGGAGTTGGGCATTGAGGCTAAAGAATGGATTGATTTAGGCACAGTTGATCCGTTTACACAAGCCATTAAATCGTCTGCCTCTATATACTTAGCTAGGGATATAAATTTTTCTGGAGCCAACCCAGAGGGAGCGGAAAAAATTGATATTGTGAAAGTCAAATTTGAAGATGCTTTAGAAATGGTAATGAAAAGTGAAATAACTCATGGCCCTAGTTGTGTTCTGATTTTAAAA
>JAPLYH010000052.1:0-17546 GCA_026395615.1 Candidatus Parcubacteria bacterium
AAGCTCTTCTGCGAGCTTATTTAAATCATTGGTAGTAATCCCCGGCCTTACTGCTGATTTCATTTGCCTCATAATCTCTGCCAGGATTTTTCCGCCTTCAGCCATTATTTTTATTTCTTCTTGAGTTTTTATTGGAATCATGTGTTCATGCCGCCCCCGTCCTCCCTGCTGGCGAGGGCGGGGGCGGGAGTGGGAGCGAGTTTTTTATTGGAATCATTTTAATTTGTCCAATATATCATTATAAACTTTTTCTATTGGTTGATCTCCGTCAATTTCAATTAAAATGCCTTTTTGCCTATAATAATCAACAACCGGTAAAACATCTTCTTTATACCATCTTAATCGCTCCTTTATATCTGCTGGTTCGTCATCTGCTCTTACAAATAATTCTCCTCCGCACTCATCAATATACGGAATAATTCTGCCACATTTCTTACAGGTTCTCCTTTTTGTTAATCTATCTATAGAATCTTGTTCTGATAAATTAATAAAAATTACCCTTTTATTTGTTTCCCAATCATACCACCCGAGAGCCTGCTCAATCATTTCTGCTTCTAATACGGTACGAGGACTACCGTCTAAAATAAACCCCTTAAAAACTGATTCTCCTTTTAATTCTTCAAATCTATCCATCCACATTTTCAAGACAACAGGCGTAGGCAATATTTTCCCAGCATCCATTATTTCAATAAGCTTTTTACCAGTATAATCCGGAATCTCTTTACGCGCTCTTAATAATTCCCCCGTCCCGATATAACCGAGTTCAAATTTCTCTTGTAACAAATCCGATTGAGTTCCCTTACCTGCTCCCGGGGGCCCCAATATTATAATAATCTGTTGATTATCAGTTTTAGACATTTAGATTAAAAATTAATTGAAAATCCTAAATTTAAAATTATTAAAGCGTCTCATACTCCCTCATCTGGAGCTGAGCATTTATTTGTTTTACAGTATCCAATACTACTGATACAACGATTAAAAGTGAAGTTCCTCCCACCAAAAAACTGAAAGAAGTAACGCCCGTCGCCCCCTTAATGAGATAAGGCATAATTGCTATAACACTCAAAAATATAGCGCCAATAAACAATACTCTATTAAGGATATAGCTAAGGAACGAGGATGTAGATTCGCCTGGCCTAATGCCAGGAACAAATCCTCCCATCTTTTTTAAATTACTGGAAATTGCCTTGGGATCAAAAGTAACCATTGTATAAAAGTAAGTAAAAACAAAAACTAAAATAAAGTAAGTCGCGCCCCAAGCGATTTGATGGCTTTGGAACCCAGCGATTGATCTAGCTATTGAGCCAACTATTCCTCCGGCATTTGACAAGAAACTGCCAATCATTTGGGGGAATAACAAAATTGAGAGAGCAAATATAATGGGAATGACTCCTGCCGGGTTAACATTTAACGGGAGATAGGTGGAAGCGCCTCCGTAAATCTTATTCCCCCTAACTCTTTTAGCATAAGATACCGGAATATTTCTTCTCGCTTCTGTGACTAAAACAACTCCAATAATAATTATAAACGAGGCTGCAAAGAATAAAAGATAACTTGGAAGTTGGGACGGATCCCAGTTAAACGCAAACTGATAAATACTTGAAGGTATTCCTGCTACGATACCTGCAAAAATCAGTAAAGAAACGCCATTTCCAATTCCCTTTTCAGTAATCATTTCTCCTAACCATACTAAAAACATAGTTCCCGCAGTTACTGTGACTAATGCACTGAGCATCATAACTGGTGATAATTTGCCAATAGCAGCACCACCACCTGCACCAGTGCTTGTTCTCTGTAATAAATTAAGCATTGCGTACCCCTGCATTACTGCTAAGGGCACAGTTAAAATTCTGCCATATTGATTAAATCTCTTCCTGCCCGCTTCTCCTTCTTCTTTATAAATCTTTTCCAATGCCGGAAAAATCATTGTTAAAAGCTGGAGAATAATCGTAGCTGTAATATATGGCCCGATACCAAGCATTATGATTGAAAGCTTAGACAATGTTCCGCCAGTAAATACATTTAAAAGCCCAAACATCTGGAATCTATCAAAAAATCCTTGAAGATTTTGGGCATCAACGCCTGGTACAGGAATATTTGCCATCAACCGGAATAATAAAAACATTGCCAAGACAAAAAGAATTTTCTTGCGTAAATCTTTTATTTTGAAGACCTGGATTATTTTATTAAAATTCATACTTTTTTATTTTCTGCGGCTATCTTCTTTTTTGGAACTCGGGGCTTAGAACCTGACTTAATATTTGATATTTTAATTTGAGATTTTTCTACGCTTCCTCCGGCTTTCTTTATTTTCTCTTCCGCCTGTTTAGAAATCTTACAGTTCTTAATAGTAAATTTTTTACTTACTTTGCCATCTCCCAAAATCTTAATCAAAGGCATCCTTCCTTTCATTTTATGAGCTAATTTTTTATCGATCAAGCTCTCTGGACTTATAATAGCTTTATCATCAAATTTATCTTGAAGTATTTTCAAATTAATAACAGCTATTAATTCTCCTTTAGAACCAAATCTATATCCCCTTAACTTGGGATATCTTTTTATCAGTCCTCTGATAATTGGCTCGAATTTTCGGCTTGCTCTGGATCGTTGTCCTTTTAATCCCCTTCCAGAATAAGTCCCGCGCTTTCCGCCACGGCCAACGCGTTTTCTATCTTTATTCTTATGTTTTGGTTTTATCTGATGCAGTTGCATAGTTTAAATTTATATACTTGTTCTCCTTGACCATTCTAAGATTTAAAATCTGTTTTTAATCTGCTTAAAGCGAGCATTGTTGCTTGCGCGTTATTCAACTTATTTCTTGTTCCTCCTAAAATTTTAGAAGAAACATTTTTAATTCCTGCTAAATCGCAAATGATTCTAACTGTTCCTCCTGCTACCAATCCTCGGCCAGCTCTTTGCGGTCTTAATAACACTACCGCTGCTCCGAATTTTGCCCTCACTTCATGAGGAATCGTACCATTTTTAATAGGCACAGTAAGTATTTTTTTCTTAGATGCTCTTGTTGCTTTTTCCACTGCTTGCGCTACGTCTAAGCCCTTCGCTGCCCCAACTCCGATTCTACCATTCTTATCCCCCACTACTATAACAGCTCTAAATCTTAATTGTTTTCCTCCTGCAGTTACTCTTACCACTCTATCTAAACTTAAAAGCTTAGATTCAAATTCATCTTTTTCTACTTCTTTTGCTCTGTTATTTCTTTTAAACATATAAATTAATTAATCAAAACTTTAATCCGCCCTGTCTGGCTCCTTCAGCTAATGATTTTACTCTTCCATGGTATTTATACCCACCTCTATCAAAAACAATTTTTGTAATTTTTTTGTCTTGGGCTTTTTTGGCTATCAATTCCCCTGTTTTAAAAGCTATCCCTATTTTTCCTTTATCGCTTTTATCTTTTTCAATTTCTATATCCTTTGCTGAAACCAATGTCTTTTTGGCATCATCATCTATTAATTGAGCATAGATATGGCTTGCTGACCTAAAAACGCAAAGACGAGGACAATCTTTATGACCGCTTATTCTCCCTCTTACCCTATTATGTCTTTGAATTCTTTTTTCTCTTTTTTCAATCATATTTTTACATTAAAACCTTACGCTTTAGCAGCTCCTTCAGCCCTCTTTCCTGCTTTTCTTAAAACCACCTCTCCGACATATCGTATACCCTTGCCCTTATATGGTTCCGGTGGTCTTACAGCCCTTATTTTTGCTGCTGTTTCCCCTACTAATT
Organism: Candidatus Parcubacteria bacterium; assembly: GCA_026395615.1. GTDB lineage: Bacteria > Patescibacteriota > Minisyncoccia > Minisyncoccales > PEYH01 > PEYH01. Next base: position 3,749 of record JAPLYH010000052.1, read on the forward strand.
GTTTATCAATTCCTGAAATTTTAATAATATTTTTTTCAACTTTGAAATCTATTCCATTTGGCCTCGCGAGATTAACAGGATGAGAAAATCCCATTTCTAATACTAAATTATCACCCTCAACTCTTGCCCGATAACCAACTCCCTGAATTTCAAGTTCTTTTTTATACTCCTCAGTAACTCCTTTTACTGCATTAGCAACTAATGCTCTAGCTAATCCCCAAAAAGCGCTTGACTCTTTGCTCTGTTCTTTAACTGTAAAAGATATTTGGTCATTCTGTAATGTTGCCTCTATTTCCGGGCGAATCTGAACCATAAGCTCTCCTTTTGGGCCCTTTATTTCAATATTGGTTCCCTTTATTATTACCGTTACTCCACTTGGAACCTTAATTAATTGTTTTCCTATTCTTGACATTTTAAATATTTAAATTAATCCTATGAAATCTCTGCTATTACCTCTCCTCCTAAATTTTGTTGTCTCGCTTCACGGTCAATCATTAACCCTTTGGGAGTAGAAACAATAATAAAGCCATTTCCACCTTTTGATGATTTAATTTTTTTGCTTGAAGCATAAATCCTTTTACCAGGCTTTGAAATCCTCACTAAATGAGTTATTGCCGGCTGATTATCTTTGTATTTCAAAGTAATTTTAATAATTCTTTTGGTCTTATTGTGTTTTTTCTCTATTTTCTTAATTACTTCTTGTTTTAAAAGTATTTCCGCTATTCTGTATTTCAAATTTGAATAAGGCACATCTATAAATGGCAGAAGAACTGCTTGAGCATTCCTTATTCTATTTAACATATCTGCTATTGGATCTGTCATAGTTCTAGTTGAATTTAAAATTAATCTTAATTTCTACCATGATGATTTCTTTACTCCTGGAATTAACCCTTGATTCGCCATCTCTCTAAAACATATTCTGCACAAACCAAATTTTCTCATAAATGCTCTCTTTCTTCCGCACCTAAAACAACGTCTTACTATTCTTACGCTAAATTTCGGTGTTCTTTGTGATTTTATAATTTGTGATTTTTTAGGCATTTTTTATTGGAAAACCTAATAATTTAAATAACTCTATTCCTTCTTCTCTATTTTTGGCGCTTGTCACGACTGTAATCTCAAATCCAAACATTCTCTTCACTCTTTCTGCGCTAATTTCTGGAAACACTATTTGTTCCTTTATTCCTATCGTTAAATTCCCATCTCTGTCAACTGATTCCGGACTCAATCCTGCAAAATCTCTCGTTCGAGGCAAAACAATATGAATTAACCTCTCTAATATATCATACATCTTTTGTTTTCTTAGTGTTACCATTGCGCCTACTGGAAATCCTTCTCTGATTTTGAATGCTGAAATTGATTTTTTCGCTTCGGTCAAAATCGGTTTTTGACTGGTAATTAAAGCTAAATCCTCTAATATATCTTTATATTCGTTAACTGCTTCTTGTTTACTTTTACCGCTTACTAATCTTCCAAAACTCGTATTAACGACAACTTTTTTAATACGTGGCGCAGCTGAAACACTTTTATAACCGAATTTTTCTTTCAGCGCAGGGATAACCTCTTTATTATATTTTTCTTTTAATCTCAACATTTCTTTAACAGATTAAATTATGGCTTTACACTTTTTACAAATCCTTTTCTTTTTCTTGTCCCCTGCCTCAATATGACCAACCTTAACTGGCTTTCCGCATTTAGGACAAATCAATTTAACATTAGAAACAGAAATAAACCCGGGCTTTTCGATTACCTGACCTTTTTCTCCTTCTTTTTTCGGACGATGATGTTTCTTCTGGATATTAATCCCTTCAACCTGAATCTTGTCCTTCAAAGGCGAAGTTTTAATTACTTTTCCGGTTCTTCCTTTATCATCTCCTGCTATTATTAAAATTGTATCTCCTTGTTTTATCGCTGCCATATTTATCAAATAATTTCGTTTGCTAAAGCGACAATCTTTTCAAACCCCTTTTCTTTTATCTCTCTCGGTATTGGGCCGAACAATCTTCCTCCTTTCGGTTCTTTAGTTTTACCTTCAAGTATCACAACCGCATTTTCGTCAAAACTGATATATGAACCATCGGAACGCCTTAATGGTCTTCTTTGTCTGACTATAACTGCCCTTACTTTTTCATGTTTCTTGACAATTTTTCTCGGTTCCGCTTTTTTAACAGCCACCACTATAATATCTCCTATCTGAGCATATCTTCTTCTGCTCCCGCCCAAAACCTTAAAACACTGGACTATCTTTGCTCCGCTATTGTCAGCTACATTTAACATTGTTTGGGCTTGAATCATATGCTGTTCTTAAAATTAAAACTACTCAACTTTTCTCCTTATCAGCAGGCGTTACTACTCGCCATTTTTTATCTTTACTTAGTGGTCTTGTTTCTTCTATAACCACTATATCCCCTATCTTACAATCGTTTTTCTCATCATGCGCTTTGTATTTCTTATGTGATTTATATTTCTTTCTATATTGAGGATGAGTTTTAAGCGTTTCAACCTTAACTACAATGGTCTTATCCATTTTATCGGAAACCACTATGCCTTTTAGTTGTTTTTTACTCATGGTTTTTCTGATTTAAAACTGTTAAAATTTTAGCAATATCTTTCCTCTTGTGTCTCATTTCTTTGACATTCTTTACTTTACCGGCTGCCAAATCAAACCTTAAAACCCGCAATCTTTCTCTATCGTTAAATAATTCCTTTTTCAATTCTGTTTCACTTTTAATTTTTAATTCTTTAACTTTCATGTTTGATAAATTTAGTTTTCATTCCGAATTTATGACCTGCTTTATCAAGTGCTTCTTTTGCCATATCTTCGCTTATCCCCGATATCTCAAAAATAACTCTACCAGGTTTTACTGAAAAAACATAATGATCTACCGATCCCTTTCCCCCTCCCATAGGAACTTCGGCTCCTTTTGTTGTAATCGGTTTATCTGGGAAAGTCCTTATCCAAAGCCTTCCACCCTTTTTAAGGTATCTAATAATTGCTCTCCTGGCTGCTTCAATTTGTCTCGCAGTTATCCATTCCGCTTCCATCGCTTTTAAACCAAATTCGCCAAAAGCCAGCTCAGTTCCCCGAGTATCTATTAATCTATCTCTGTTTCTGCCCTTATGCCACTTTCTATGTTTTACTTTTTTAGGATATAGCATATTTTTTATTCAAATCTCTCTCCTTTATAAATCCAAACTTTTACTCCTATGGTTCCATATGTACAATTTGCCTCTTTAAATCCATAATCTATATCTGCTCTGATTGTTTGTCTTGGTAGTTGTCCTTTTTGAAGCCACTCCGTTCTGGAAACGGACACGCCATTAAGCCGGCCAGCCACCTGTACTCTAATTCCTTTTGCTTCCTTATAACCCATGACCATAGTAATAGCTTGCTTCATTATTTTTCTAAATGGCATTCTTTTCTCTATTCTTTGAGCCACCCATTGGGCAACCAATGGAGCGCTAATCCATGGATTTCTTATTGATTTTATTTCAATCTTCAGCGCCTGCTTTTCATCTAATTGTCTTTTAAGAATTTTTTTCTGAAACAAATCCTTTAATTCATCTACTTGTTGTCCCCCTCTGCCGATAATCAATCCTGGTCTTGATGAATGAATCAAGACACTGACTCTGTTCGGGGACCGTTCGATTTCCACTTTTTCAATTCCTGCATCCTTAAATTTATCAATTAAAAAACTTCTAATTTTAAAATCCTCTTCTAAATATTTTGAAGGTTGTTCATTAAACCATCTTGAATCCCAATCAGAGATCTCTCTTAACCGGAATGCTTTTGGGTGAACTTTATGTGACATTTTTATTAATAACTAATTCTTTTTTATCGGTTTTTAATTTCTTAATCCTGGATTTCTTTAATGCTTGGGGTTTAGGATTTGACTTGATATTTGGATTTTGATATTGAGATTTCTTACCTTTCTTCTCTGCCCCATCTTCTAGTTTTTTATCTTTTAATTTTTTATTATCTGCTTGCTCTAATATAAGAGTAATATGACTTGTCTTCTTCTGAATTCCAAATGCTCTACCCATTGATCTCGGTCTCCATCTTTTTAATTTTTGCCCCTCATCTACTGTAATTTTTGAAATTCTAAGATTCTTATCATCTAATTGGAAATTATTTTTAGCATTAGCAATAGCTGATTGCAATAGTTTAGCCATAGGACCTGCTGCTTTCTTCTGAGTGTGATTTAAAAAAGTTAAAGACCGATTAGCATTTTTCCCTCTAATCAAATCAGCCACCAATCTAACTTTGCGTGGAGCAATCCTCAAATTATTCAATTTTGCGCTAATCTCTTTTTCCATAATATCTTTATATCTTTATTTTTTCTCAACAGGAGCTGCTTGGGGCTTGGTCTGTGTTTCTAATTCCCTTTGCATTTTTCCTCCGTGCCTAACAAATTTGGTAGTGGAAGAAAACTCTCCTAGTTTATGGCCAACCATATCTTCTCTTGCCTGAACAATAATAAAATCCTTTCCGTTATGAACTTCAAATGTAAATCCAACCATTTCCGGAACAATTGTGCAGGATCTTGACCAAGTTCTAATTGCCGTTTGGTCGCCCGCTCTTAATTTCCCGACTTTTTTCATTAATTTCTCGTCTATATGCGGACCTTTTTTAAGTGATCGTGACATATTTTTTATTTACTACGTCTTTTAATGATAAAAATATTCGTATGTTTTCTTCTCCTGGTTTTTTTGCCTAAGGCCGGTTTTCCCCAAGGAGTCTTTGGATATTTCAAACCAATTCCAGTTCTACCCTCTCCTCCACCATGAGGATGATCGTGGGGATTCATCGCCGAGCCTCTTACTGTTGGTCTTCTTCCCATATGCCTTGCTCTTCCGGCATTGCCTATACTTATATATCTGTGTTCTGGTCTTGATAACGCTCCAATTGAAGCGAAACATTCTTGATGTAATTTTCTTAATTCACCTGATGGCATCTTAATGTGCACATATTTTTCATCATTGCCCAACACTTTTGCCGAAGATCCTGCTGTCTTGACTAATTTGCCACCCCCCCTGGGTTGAAGTTCTATATTGTAAATATCCATACCAATAGGTATGCTTTTCAATATTGTTCTATTGCCTGGTTTTAACTCTGCGGTCTCGCTCGTTATGATAGTATCTCCCTTATTTAATCCTTGAGGCGCTAAAATATATTTTTTAACACCGTCGCTGTATTCAATAAGCGCAATAAAGGCGGTTCTATTCGGATCATATTCTAGGGCGATTACTTTTGCGGGAATATCTAATTTTCTTTGGGCAAAATCAATTATTCTATAAAGCCGCTTCGCCCCTCCTCCCTTATGTCTCACGGTAATCTTTCCTTGTCTGCTTCTTCCAGCTCTCCTTTTTAATTTAATAACCAAACTCTTCTCTGGTCTCTTTTTATCCAAAGATGAAAAATCTTCTATCATCCCATGTCGTCTCCCTGGAGTTGTTGGTTTATATTTCTTCATATTCTATTTAGGTAGAACTTCAATCTCCTGTCCTTTTTTGATTTTAATAATCGCTTTTTTATAACCACTTTTAAAGCCTTGCTTTCTTCCTATTCTTCTGGTTTTTCCTGGGATATTTATCATTCTTACCTCCTCAACCTTCACTTCATAAATATCTTCTATCGCTTTTCTTACCTCTATCTTATTGGCATCTTTGGAAACTATAAAAGCATATTCGTTTTTTTCGGCTAAATAAGTTGCTTTTTCTGTAACGTGCGGTTCAATTAAAACCTTCCATGCCAAGCTATTTGGTTTAATGCTTTTCTTAACTTTAACTGTTTTTTTCTCCTCTTGTTTCGGCTCTTGTCCGGAAAGAACGTCTTTTTTTTCTGCCTTTTTATCTTCTTTCTTCTCTACCTTCTTCGTTTCTATTTCCTTTTTAGCTTTTTTATGCGTAATTTTAACCTTCGGTTCTCTAATTTCTTTTTGAACCGTTGTTTTTTCTTTTTGCTCTTTCCCTTTTACTTCTGGCTTATCCTTCTTTTTAAAAACATTAAAAATAGACATATTTTCAAGCAAATAATTCCTTAATGGTCTTAATTGAATCTTGTAAAAAAATCAAGCGCTGGGCAGAAATAACATCTAATATGTTCAAATTGCGCGCTTCAATAATCTTTACTTTCGGAATATTTCTTACTGCCCTGACTAATTTATCATCTTTTTTATCGGAAATAATAAGAACGCTTTCAAGCGTCCTATTTTTTCCTTTTTTCTTGTCAGGATAAACTTTATTTAATAGATTAACTAATGTTTTACTAATAATCTTTGTTTTTGGTTCTGTAATATTAAAATTGTCAACAATTAAAACCTCTTGATTTTTCACCTTATCAGAAAGAATTGAAAATAATGCTGCTTTCTTTATTTTTTTAGGAACCTCTTTTTTGAAATTTCTTCTATTAGTAGGCCCAAAGGTCACGCCTCCTCCAATCCAGATAGGAGATCTTGATGAGCCATGTCTTGCTCTTCCTGTTCCTTTTTGTTTCCAAGGTTTCTTGCCTCCTCCACTTACTTCCGACCTATCTTTTGTATGAGCAATAACCTGTCTTTTATTTGATTGCATGCTAACAACCGCCTGATAAACCAAATCAGAATTTGTTTCTTTCCCAAATATCTCTTTGGGCAACTGCGCTTGGCCGGTTTTTTCTCCTATTGAATTATAAATATCAATTTTCATAAATTTGAACTAAAATTCCTTTTCTTCCGGGAATAGCTCCTTTAAAAGCAATCTGTTTTTTTTCTTTATCAATTTTCACAATTTCCATATTTTTAACCGTTATTCTTCCTCCTCCCATACGACCAGCCATTTTTTTCCCCTTCAATACTCTTTGGGGAAAAGAAGAACCGATTGAACCGATAGTTCTTGATTCATGTTTCGTTCCATGAGTTTTCTTTCTCCCATGAAAACCCCATCTTTTCACACCCCCCTGAAAACCCTTTCCTTTGGCAATAGCTGAAACCTTTACCTTCTCTCCCTCTTCAAAAACATCAGCTTCTATAATATCTCCCTCGTTTAATTCTGGTTTTCCTTTTTTGATTCTAAACTCTTGTAAATAAGCAAACGGTTTACTTTTTTTGCTTTTTGTTATTTTATTTTCCTTTAATTTTTGAAAACCAAGCTGGATACCATCATATCCGTCCTTTTCTTTTGATCTTAATTGAGTAACAGAACAAGGCCCGGCCTCTACGAGAGTTATTGGGACAATTTTATCATCTTTCCACATCTGAGTCATTCCTATTTTTTTGGCAAGAATAATCTTCATACTATTTTTTCAACAAAATACCGGGCACTAAACCCGGCTTCTTGGTTTTTGGGATTAGTGAAAAAAACTTTTAACTATATGTTTTTGCCTTGTTCTCCATATTAATAAGTGGCTTGTGAAAGACAAAATTAATATTCTCTTCTACCCTCTTTTCACAACTAAAGTTAAATCTTGATTTGGATATCAACTCCTGTCGGCAAATTCAAATTTGTTAACGATTCTACCACTCTTTGATCAGAATTCAAAATATCTATTAATCGCTTGTGAACCCTTACTTCAAATTGTTCACGCGCATCTTTATGGACAAAACTTGAACGATTAACAGTATATTTGTGAATTTCCGTTGGCAACGGGACTGGACCGCAAATCTTCGCGCCATATCGCAAAACCGTCTCAACTATCTGTCGAGCGCTCTTATCTAACACTTTATTATCATACGCCTTCAATTTAATTCTAATCTTTGGAGGCGCTTCTTCTATCTGGACTTTCTTTGTGGTAGGCATCTTTTAAAGAACTATTAATCTTTTATTTAATTATTTTAGTTACAACTCCCGAGGCAACCGTTCTTCCACCTTCTCTGATAGCAAATCTGTTTTTTTCCTCTAAAGCAATAGGGGCTATTAATTTAACTGTTAAATTAACAGTATCTCCTGGCATAACCATTTCAGTTCCTTCTGGTAATATCACATCTCCTGTCACATCTGTGGTGCGGATATAGAATTGTGGTTTATATCCCTTAAAAAACGGGGTATGACGACCTCCTTCTTCTTTTGTCAAAGCATAAATCTCTGCTTCAAAATCTGTATGAGGAGTGATAGATCCTGGTTTTACCAAAACTTGACCTCTTTCTACATCCTCTTTTTTAAGACCTCTTAACAAAATACCAACATTATCTCCTGCTCTGCCATCATCTAATATCTTATTAAACATTTCTATGCTAACCGCGGTTGTTTTAACAGTAGGATTTATTCCTACGAGTTCTACCTCTTCCCCTGATTTGACAATACCTCTCTCAATTCTACCTGTAGCAACTGTCCCTCTTCCTTCTATGGAAAAAACATCTTCTATAGCCATAAGGAATGGCTGATCTATTGGTCTCTGTGGGTCAGGTAAATATTCATCCAATGTTTTCGCAAGCTCTAATATTGGTTTTGCTGCCTCATCATCTGCAGATGTTACCTCTAACGCTTTCAATGCAGAACCTCTTATAATAGGAATTTCATCTCCGGGATACTCATATTTCTTTAACAATTCTCTAATTTCTGATTCAACTAATCCAATCATTTCCGGGTCATCAACAGCATCACATTTATTTAAAAACACTATAATCGCTGGCACGCCTACCTCGCGGGCAAGCAAAATATGTTCTCTGGTTTGAGGCATTGGTCCGTCAACAGCGGATACGACTAAAATTGCTCCATCCATCTGAGCGGCTCCGGTAATCATATTTTTAATATAGTCACTGTGTCCCGGGCAATCAATGTGAGCATAATGCCTCTTCTCTGTTTCATATTCAACGTGCGCAATATTAATCGTCACGCCTCTTGCTCTTTCTTCAGGAGCAGAGTCAATCTGGTCTATGCCTTTTTCAGAGGCCTTATAGCCCTTCAAATGAAGGACTTTTAAAATCGCGGCTGTTAAAGTTGTTTTGCCGTGATCTACGTGACCAATCGTCCCCACATTAACGTGGGTTTTTGTTCGTTCAAATTTTTCTTTTTCTGCCATATTTTTTACCGATAATATTAATTATAATTTTTATTTAGATACTAAATATATTACCCAAATATGAAAAAAAGTCAACCCCTTAAGTATTAAGATGCTCAAACGCCTCTATAATAACATTAAAAAGGTAAATCTTCAACAGTCAATTCCTCTGTGGGTAACTCTTCTTTAGCAAGTAATTCTGTGCTTTGGCTTATCTCTTTTTTCTGATCAAATACCTTTTGCGTTTCTTGTTTATTTTTATCAAAAGACATTTTCTGCTGATGTTCTCCTTCTATCTTAGATATAACCAAAATCGGTTGGTCATTCTCCACAATAATGACCTTGCCCCCTTCTTTGTCTATTATTTTTTTTATCTGATTAAGATCCATACCTTTTAATAATTAATGATTATTGATTATTGATTAAGTTCTTGCTTCTATAATTTGTTGAGTAATATTGTGCGGCACCTGTTCATAATGACTGAATTCCATTGTAGAAGATCCTCTTCCGTGCGTCATAGATCTTAATGATGTCGTATAACTGAACATTTCTGCTAAGGGAACAAATGCTTCAACCACTTTCATAGTGCCTCTGTCAAAGCTTTCTTTAATTCTGCCTCTTCTGGCATTCAAATCGCCAATGATATCTCCAAAAAATTCATCGGGAATACTAACTTCTAGGCGCATAATCGGTTCAAGGATGATTGGTTTTGCTAATTTAGCAGCTGCCTGAAAAGCCATTGAACCAGCGATTTTAAAAGCGCCTTCTGAAGAATCTACCTCATGGAACGAACCATGATATAGAGCTGCTTCCACATCAACTACCGGATAACCGGCTGATATGCCTCTGTCCAATGCCTCTTCAATTCCCTTGCGAATAGCTGGAATATATTCTTTAGGAATAATTCCTCCTTTGATCTCATCAACAAATAAAAATCCTTCTCCTGGTTTTCTCGGTTTAACCCTTACACACGCATGACCATATTGTCCCCTGCCTCCACTTTGCCTGATATATTTTCCTTCTGCTTCTGCTTCGCCCAATATCGTCTCTTTATAGGCAACTTGCGGTCTGCCTACATTAGCTTCCATTTTGAATTCCTTTTTCATCCTATCCACTAAAATTTCCAAATGCAACTCTCCCATCCCAGAAATAACCGTTTCCGCAGTTTCTTCATCTGTTTTAATCTTAAAGGTAGGATCTTCTTCTGCTAATTTCTTTAAAGCCATTCCTAACTTTTCCTGATCAGCTTTTGTCTTCGGCTCAATCCTAATAGAAATAACCGGCTCTGGAAAAACAATTTTTTCCAAAATTATCGGGTTATCAGGATCACAAATAGTGTGGCCTGTTCCAACATCTTTTAATCCAATGGCTGCTGCGATATCTCCCGCATATAATTCCTCCACTTCCTCTCTATGATTAGCGTGCATTCTTACCATTCTTCCTATTCTTATCTTTTTCCCATCGCTAGAGTTTAAAAGAGTGGTTCCTGGAACTAATTTCCCGGAATATATTCTAAAATAAGTAAGAGCTCCCACAAAAGGATCTGTAGCAATTTTAAAAGCAAGTGCTGCGAATGGTTCATCGTCATTCGGTTTTCTTTCTATTGTTTCATCAGTTCTTGGATCTTTTCCTTTAATTGCAGTCGCATCAAGCGGGCTTGGAAAATAATGAACAACCGCATCCAGCATCAATTGCACTCCTTTATTCTTCAAGGCAGAACCACATAACACAGGAATAACCTGATAATCAATTACTCCTTTTCTTATTGCTTTTCTTATTTGTTCAACACTAATTTCTTTTCCTTCTAAATAATTTTCCAGAAGTTCATGGTCTTCAGCTGCTACTTTTTCAAGCATCTTTTTCCTCCATTCCTCTGCAGCTGCTTTCATATTTTCTGGTATTTCTTCAACTACAATATTTTCACCATGCTCCCCTTCAAATTTTATAGCTTTCATTGTTATTAAATCCACAACTCCAGAAAAATTACCTTCTTGTCCTATTGGTAATTGTACTGCTACAGCATTGGGCGTTAATCTATCCCAAATTGTTTTTAAGCAATATTCAAAAGAAGCTCCCATTCTATCTAATTTGTTAACAAAACAAACTCTGGGAACTTTGAATTTATCAGCTTGATGCCAAACCGTTTCTGATTGAGCTTCAACTCCTGCTACACCGTCAAAGACCACAACTGCGCCATCAAGAACTCTTAAAGATCTCTGAACTTCGGCGGTAAAATCAATATGCCCAGGAGTATCAATGAGATTTATTTTACATTCTCTCTCTTTGCTATCACCATCCTCTGTCGGATGCCAAAAACAAGTTGTGGCAGCTGCGGTAATAGTAATTCCTCTCTCTCTTTCCTGTTCCATCCAATCCATAATTGCCTCGCCTTCATGAACCTCTCCTATTTTATGAGAAATGCCGGTATAAAATAAAACACGCTCGGAAACTGTAGTTTTTCCAGCATCTATGTGGGCAATGATTCCTATATTACGATATTTTTCTATTGGAAACTGACGCATATGTAAATAAAAAAAGATTCATCACAAATTAAATTGATTAAAAATCTACCATGCAAAATGAGCGAATGCTTTATTTGCCTCCGCCATTTTATGAACGTTTTCCTTTTTCCTGACAGCATTACCAGTATTATCCGCTGCTTCCATTAATTCTTTGGCTAATTTTTCAATCATTGACCCCTTACCGCTCTTCGCTGCCTGAATTATCCATCGCAAAGATAATGCTATTCTTCTTTCTTTTGAAACCTCAACTGGAACCTGATAATTGGCTCCTCCTATTCTTTTTGACCTTACTTCTAAAACCGGTGAAGCATTTTGGATGGCTTTTTCTAAAAATTCAACCGGATTTTGTTTCTTCTTTTCCTTAATAATATCTAATGCGCCATAAACTATTTTACAAGCGACTGATTTCTTCCCCTTCCTCATTATATAATTAATAAGCTTGGCGACAGTTAAGTCGTTATAAATAGGATCTGGTTTTACCTGTATTATTTTTTTCTTGCTCATAATTTATATCCTTTATTACACTTGTTTTTTAGCGCCGTATTTGCTTCTGCCCTGCTTTCTTTTTTCAACTCCGCCTGTGTCTAAAACTCCTCTTACTATATGATATCTGACTCCTGGCAAATCTTTTACCCTTCCTCCCCTGACCATAACAACTGAGTGTTCTTGAAGGTTATGTCCTTCTCCGGGGATATATGCAGAAACTTCCATTCCATTACTCAATCGCACCCTGGCTACTTTTCTCAAAGCAGAATTCGGTTTTTTAGGTGTAACTGTAAAAACCTTAATACACACTCCTCTTTTAAATGGAGAATCATGTTTTCTGGGTCTATTTTTGATTGTGTTAAAAACAAAAGCCAAAGCAGGCGTTTTGTCTTTTGAAAACTGCCTCTTTCTTCCTTTCTTAATTAATTGATGAATTGTTGGCATATTCTCTCTAATAAATTTAAAAATAAAAAATTAAAACAAATATCATTTGATTACGATTTAAATTAGCAGAACAAAAAAATTTTGTCAAACACAAACTATATAGAAATTCCTATTATAAGCTTCATTAACCATAAAACTACTAAAGCTATATATTGAAAAAAGAAAAAAATTAAAAAAATTAATAAGAAAAAACCATATTTAACCAAAAACATTTTGAATTTATCCGCTCTCTTGTGTAAAAATGTAAAAAGAATATGAGAACCATCAAGCGGCGGTATTGGAATTAAATTAAAGACCGCTAAAATCAAATTTATTTGGACTATATACAGAAAAATCAAACTTACTCCTTGTATAGAATAGATAATGGGTAAAAATCTTAGAGCTAATCCAAAAACTAGAGCCAGCGAAAAATTTGCCACACAGCCAGCAACAGCAACTTTAGCGCTACCATATTTTTGGTCCTTAAAATTATAAGGATTAACCGGAACAGGTTTTGCCCAACCGAAAATGAATCCACCTAATCCAGCCAGCTTCATCAAAATCAAAAAACCGGGCAAAAGAACTGAACCAATCGGGTCAAGATGTTTTAAAGGATTCAAGGTCAATCTCCCCTCTCTTTTAGCAGTAGAATCACCTAATGCAAAAGCAACCCACCCGTGGGCAACTTCGTGAAATACTACCGAAAAAATAAATATTACAATAATAATTATTAATTCTATTCCAGGCATGTCCTGTTATTTTAGCAAAACCAATTTTAAAAAGAAAGAGCTCGGGACAACTTTTATTTTGAGCCTCTTGCCAAAATAAAGAAAATAAATTACACTAAAACTCTCTAAATATAAGTCATAATTAACAGAATCTAAAATGAGTAAAGTTTGTGAAATTTGCGGAAAAGGACCTGTAATGGGAAGAAAATACAACAAGTTAATGTCCAAGTATAATCCCACTCCCAAGGTCTCTAAAAAACCCAATCTCCAATGGGCAACTTTAGAATCAGGTGAAAGAGTTAAAGCCTGCACTCGTTGCAAAAAAACCCTTTTAAAGAAAAGTCATAAAGAAAAAATCTAATCTCCTCTATAATATATATATATATATATAGAAGGACGGGGTGTATTACAACGGAAGTATTTACCCTTGGGGTGGGTAAGACCCGGGTTCAATTCCCGGCACCCCGACCAATATCTCATCAAACCAAAAACAGGAATCTTCCTGTTTTTTGGTTGAAAAAAATGTAGAGGGGAAGCCGGACGAATCCGTCTTCCCCATCTCGGCTGACACGCGCTTAGGCATAAGTGCGCGATAGCCGAGAACTGCTTGAGCCAGAGTCATTGCTGAACCTGTCAGTAAGACCCATGGTCTCATGGCGCCC
>JAPLYH010000052.1:17601-21302 GCA_026395615.1 Candidatus Parcubacteria bacterium
GGCGCCCAGCGTGTAAGTGCGCCATTCTTGCCGATGCTTCTCGAGTTCGCCGTCGGCCAACTTCTCTGTCGAGATTCCTCTTATGAGCTTCAAACTGCCCACAAGCCCGAGACATAAACGCACATGCAACCGCCGCACCGCCGCCCCGATTCATTGGACTGCCTCCTTCGTCTCTTCAGCCCCTAATTATATTATAGCATTAGGTGCTAAAGAGAAGAAACAGGACGAGCGGGGCGCTATCGAGAATTACCCAGAGGGTATCTCGGGAAGCGCGCCCGCTCTTGCTCCTGCGGTGCCGGCGGCGTGGCGAGTCGGGAGGCCGGGTCGGGAACAATCCGAGAAAAACGATTTTCTCTTTCCTCGGATTGCTCCCGGAGGGCAGGAGCAATCTTTCTTTGAAATGTACTACTGTACACTTATACTATAGCACACTATTTATTATTTGTCAACAGTTTTGGTAGTATATCATCACGCCCTATGCTTCACTAATACAAATCACTAAGTAATCTTATATTATTTATCAAAAATCAATATAGATAGATTCTCTTATTTTCTGCACCAAACCATTAGTATTTCCATGTTGCAATAAGCCAAGGTACGATTGTATCACCTGATTATTTTCCCGCTTCAAAAAAATATTCTTAAACATTCTTCGGCGAGCAGTAGTCCTCAATACTCGATGGTCTAGAAAATTAACCCATCCTAAAAAATCTATCCCTGAAGCTGCTGTTTTAATAGATACCTTCTTCTCGTGTAAATAAAGGTGTAATTTTTCAGATAAAAAATCTCTAATTACTGGCAATAAATTAATAAGCCACTGTTTATTAGCAGATAAAATGACAAAATCATCAGCATACCGAATATAGTGCTTCGCCTTAATTTTATGTTTCATAAACTGATCGAATTCATTCATATATATATTAACCAATAACTGTGACGTAAGATTGCCTAATGGCAATCCTTTGCCCTTTTCTGTTGAATAAAAACTAAAAATTACTCGCGAAATAAGCCATTGAATATCATTATCTAATATATAACCATTAATGATTTCTGTAAGAATATGTTGATCAATGGATGCAAAAAATTTCCTAATATCACACTTAAGTACCCAAACTGTTCTAGTATGATTACGCGATTCTTTATAAACATACTCTTGAAATCGATTAATAGCTTTATGTGAACCCTTGTCTATCCGACAAGAATATGAGTCAGCAATAAAAGTTTTATCAAAAAATAGATACAATGTCCGGTATAAAGCATGATGTAATAATCTATCTTTTACGCTGGCCTTGTGAATACTTCTCGGTTTTGGGTCAGAGATATTAAATGCGTGATATGGCGAGTGTTTATAATTTTTACTAACCAAATCACGATGTAAACCAATAATATTATCCATTAAATTAAATTCAAATTGCTGCACATCTTTGCGATTGCGCTTACTGCGCAAAAATTCTTGCCATGCTCCGAGTAAATTATCTATAGAAATGATATATTGATAATTATTATTAAATTTAATTTTCTCCATATAATATATGTTATATTCTACCCCCCCCCAACGATTTTGCCAGTGTTACAGAAAGTAAAAAGCGCATATTTGCTTTGGTATAGTTATTACCAGATATTGCCTAAAACTCAACGATATTCATTGGGCCAAAAAATCGATATTTTGTTTGTAGAAATTATTGAAATAATAGCGGCAGCTGGTTTTTTAACTCGCCAAGAAAAACTACCCTATGTTAGAAAGGCAATTCAAAAACTTGATACGCTTAAAATACTTTTAATGATATTGTGGGAGATAAAATCACTAGATAATAAAAAATATAGCGCAATATCGGTACCTCTTAATGAAATCGGTAAAATGCTCGGCGGTTGGAATGGACAATTATCAAAACAAAACTCTCCTTAAATGGAGAGAAACTCAATTACTTGCGAGAAGCCGCAGGGTTATTGTCGTTCCAATCATTGTCGAGCCAGTTGTAGTTCCAGTTCCACTTGCTACCGTTCCAGATAAGATAGCGGACGTACAGGTTGCCATTCGAGTTGCGGTTATGTATAGCGCGTCTTCCGTGCCACCACCCCTTGAATACTCTTAGGGTTGTATCGTATTCGGCATTTATAATGCCCTAACACGCCATACCAAGTAAACTTTGTTTTTTAGCACCATATTCTGCGCTATTACAAACCATGATTTGGAATACCCTGAGATATATGGATGCTGGATTCGGTAGCCAGTAACCTTAATCGCTGACATATTCACCTATTACCTCTTTCAGTATACAAAAACAAACCGACCCGCGCCAGCCACAGTTCTTCACAGAACAGGCTAGCACGGGTCAGAAAGATTTGGTTTCAGTCCAAAGGGCTGAGTTCAAAGGCCAAGAGGCCTAAGTTCTCAAGCCCAAAGGACTAGTTACTTGCGAGAAGCCGCAGGGTTATTGTCGAACCAATCACTGCCGAGCCAGTAGAAGTGCCAGTACCACCCGCTACCGAACCAGATAAGATAGCGGACGCACAGGCCGCCATTCGAGTCGCGGTAGATCGTCCCCCAGAAGAACACTGCCTTGCCCTTCCACTCCTCTGGAATGAGGTGAGGATTGGCAAGATAGAAGTCCAGCAAGTTGGCGTTGAACACTGGCTGGTCTGAGAGCTTGTTCCGAAGCTCGTTGCCCTTGATGGTTCTTCCACCCTTCTGGCCTCCATCCAGGTACAGAACGACCTTAGCCGGATCAAAGAGGAATTCCTTGTCCCCTCTTCGGTGCTCAACGACTTCCCAACCCTTGGGAACCATGGGATCGGCGGAGAGATCGACGAGGTACTTGGTAATTGTGACCTCGCCAAGTCCCCTGAGAACCGGAAGGATCCGAGCAAACGCATCTCCCTCAGAGAGACGCTTCAGATCTGCATTCGTTGCTCCAGCTCGCCGAGCAGCAAGCTTGAGTTCGTTTGCCTGTCCGACATCGAGCATAAGCTCTTCACTCATAGTGGATCTCCTTTGCAACCGTGTTCTTGTGAACAGCGTTGCGCTTTTGATCTACGGCCACCCAATGCAGCCATAGCCGGAAATTACTTACACGGTTAAGTGACTTCTGGCTATGGCCACATATTCCACAAGCATAAAATATTGTTAAAGAAGCTATTATATATTTATATTATATAATATTATTTACTCTCTGTCAACAGTTTAGTTACTTCTTCCAAATCATCTCCTTTATATTCAGTTGAATGCGATATTTTGAGTGAACCATCTATATATCTAGGAATAACATGAAAATGAATATGATCTACTCCCTGGCCAGCTATTCTGTTGTTATTCTGCAAAATATTGATTCCAGCAACGCCGAGTTTTTCTTTAACTAAAACCGATATTTTCTGTACAACCAAAATAATATGAGTTAATGTCTCTGCATCTATCTCAAGAATATCGCGGAAATGTTTTTTTGGTAAAATAAGACAATGTCCCCTGCTCCAAGGATTAATATCTAAAAAGACAATGGTCTTCTTATCCTCATAAATTTTATGACAAGGGATTTCCCCTTTTATTATTTTGCAAAATAAACAATCTTCCATATATAAATAAATTTAATTTTATCTGAGATTACGATGCCGGGTGGCGTAATTTTTATATCTAAGAAATTACGCGGCCGGGGCTCGTTGCGAGATTTCCCTTATCTAGCGTGGGTTCCGATGTTTTACAAAAATTA
>JAPLYH010000017.1 GCA_026395615.1 Candidatus Parcubacteria bacterium
CTTAATCTACGGTTTTAAAACCACTACTTTAATTTCTGCGGGCAACCCTTGTTTTTTGATTTTAAATGATGGCTGGGGTTCAATATTTTCTTGTCCCATTGCTTTCAAAAAATTATCAACATCTTTTAAGCCAATCTTAAGTCCTGGCAACATATAATGCATTGGAATAACTATTTTGGGCTCTATTTGATTAATAATCTTCGGCGCCACTATTCCATCAATTGTATAAGTTCCTCCTACGGGAATCATTAAAATATCAACATCTCCTATGGCTTCAACTTGTTCGGGAGTAAGCTCATTTTGGTTTAAATCGCTCAAATGGCACATTTTAATTCCCTCCGCCTCAATAGTATAAATCGTAATTTCCCCCAACTCTTCTTTGCCATTATTGCCGTGTGAGGCAGGAATCCCCTGTACAAACACGCCACTTGCCTCATATTCTCCGGGCCTGTCAATTAAAAGAAATTTTCCCTTAATTGCTTTACTGTTATTATGATCCAAATGCTGATGGGTAATTAATAAAACATCCGCAGTCAAAGATGGAATTTTCAAGCCAGTATGCTCTGGAGAAAATGGGTCTATAACTATTATCTTTTGTTCATTCTGATTTATAGGAACCTTTATTTCAAAACACGATTGGCCATGCCAAAATATATCCATAGTCAATAAAAACAGTTAATTATTTTGAAAATCTTTTATGATTATAGCACCTACTATCAATAATCTCAACCCTTCTTTGATATTATAAACTCTTGCCTTATCAATTATCTTATGCTACCCTTTATTTTACTATGACTAAAATAATCGACGAACAAATTCAACCAAAAGATGACTTGCAGAATATTGCCACTCCCCCAAAAAAGGGACAAACAGTAGAGGGCAAAATTATCGGCGCTGGCCGTTTTGCCGTTTATATTGATTTAGGTTCTGTCGGTGTCGGCGTAATTTACGGAAAAGAATATTACGCGGCCAAAGATGTTTTAAAACGCTTACAGCCCGAGTCAACTATAAAGGCAAAAGTTGTAGAAGTAGATAATGAAGATGGCTATTTAGAACTGTCCCTTACAGATGCTCAAAGAGAAGTCAGTTGGGAAAATCTTAGAGAAACAGAGCAAACATCCCAAACAGATATGGTTAATATCGCGGGCGCAAACAAGGGTGGACTTTTGGCGGAAATGGAAGGTATTAAAGGATTTCTTCCGTTATCCCAACTCTCAATCAAAAATTATCCCCGAGTTAAAGATGGCGATTCTAATGAAATACTAAAACATCTTCAAAAATTAGTTGGCCAACAATTAGAGGTTAAAATTATTGACGTATCTCCACAGGAGAATAAACTTATCTTTTCTGAAAAAGCGGTAACCTCAAGAGCGATAAATGAACTTCTAAAACAATACAAGTCCGGCGACATTGTAGAAGGCAAAATAACCGGTCTTGCCGACTTTGGGGCATTTATAAAATTCCCAATAATAGAAGAAGGAAATCTAGAGCAAGAAAAAACCCAGGCAGAAGGACTTATTCATATATCCGAGCTTGATTGGCAATTAATAGACGATGTTTCTGATGTAGTAAAAGTGGGAGATATTGTTAAGGCAAAAATTACTGATGTTTCTCAAGATGGCAGGGTTTCATTATCTTTAAAGGCTTTAAAGGAAGATCCGTGGAAAGATATAGACAAAAAATATAAAAAAGGAGATATTGTTGAGGGAGAGGTGGTAAAAGTGAATCAATTAGGAGCTTTTGTTGAAATTGACCCAAAAATCAGAGGATTAGTTCATTTTTCAGAATTAAGTAATCAGGAAAAGGAAAAAAATAATCTCCAAAGAGATAAAAAATATAAATTTGAGATTATCGCCCTTGACGCAGAAACTCATCGTATGGGCTTACGCCTAAAAAACGATTAAGAGATTAAGAACAGAGTTCTCTATTAAATAATTTAAAAAAGAATGAAAAAAGCAACGCAAAATTTAGCGAAGAACTTTTTTGTTATTGTGCTAATATTTTTAGGCATATCAGCGGTTTTTACGCTTTTTTCCCCCACATCTTCTGTTAAAAAAGAAATTTCCATAAGCCAGCTTAGCCAGGAAATCAATCAGGACAAAATAAAAGAGATCATCGTTAGTGGTAATGATATTTCTGTAACTTATACCGATAACAGCCACGCTCAAAGTATGAAGGAATCCGAATTGGCTCTTTCTGAATCATTGGCTAACTATGGAGTACAAAAGGAAAAACTGGAAAAAGTAAACTTTGTAGTTCAAGAACCGAAGGCAGGATGGGGGCAAATTGGCTCTATTCTATTATTTGTTGTGCCTTTATTAATTTTTGGATTATTCTTCTGGTCAATCGCTCGCCAAGCTAAAATGGGAGCAATGCAAACATTTAATTTCTCAAAAATAAGAGCTCAAGTACTTGGAGCAGAAGGGCATCCAAGACAAAAAATAACTTTTCAGGATGTCGCTGGACTAAAAGAAGCAAAAGAAGAACTAAAGGAAATTGTTGAATTCTTAAAGGTTCCAAAAAAATTCCTGGATATGGGAGCAAAAATCCCAAGAGGCGTTTTATTATTAGGACCTCCCGGGTGCGGGAAGACACTTTTAGCAAGAGCAACGGCTGGAGAAAGCAATGTCCCATTTTTCTCGGTTGCTGGCTCTGAATTCATAGAATTATTTGTCGGAGTAGGAAGCGGAAGAGTAAGGTCATTATTCCAAGAAGCAAAAAAACACCCCAAAGCGATTATTTTTATTGATGAATTAGATGCTATTGGCAGAACAAGAGGAATAGGTATTGGAGGAGGCCACGATGAAAGAGAACAAACTTTAAATCAAATACTGGTTGAAATGGATGGTTTTGAAAGAGATTCAAAAACAATTGTTATTGCTGCCACTAATCGCCCGGATATCCTTGACCCTGCCCTATTAAGACCGGGAAGATTTGACAGGCAAGTTATTTTAAATCTTCCAAGCATAGAAGACAGGGAAGATATTCTAAAAATTCACGCCAGAGGAAAACCGTTGGCGGTAAACACTAATCTTAGAGAAATAGCGGAAAGAACGCCCGGATTTTCCGGAGCCGATTTGGAGAATCTTTTAAACGAAGCAGCAATTTTAGCAGCCAGAAGAAACAAGCAACAAATAGATCAAACAGAACTTGCTGAGTCAATTGAAAAAGTGCTTTTGGGGCCAGAAAGAAAAAGCCATGTTTTATCTCCAAGAGAAAAGAAAATTTCCGCCTACCATGAAGCAGGACATGTCTTAGTGGCATCTTTTACTGATAAGGGAGAGCCAGTAAGAAAGGTATCTATCGTTTCAAGAGGCATGGCAGCTGGATATACAATCAAGTCACCAATAGAAGAAAAAAGCATTAAGGCAAAATCTGATTTTCTATCAGATATAGCCACTTTGCTCGGAGGATATTTTGCAGAGAAAATAAAATTCAAAGAAGTAAGCACTGGGGCAAGTAATGATTTAAAAATCGCTTCTGAATTAGCCCGAAGATTAGTTAAGGACTATGGTATGTCGGAAAAACTCGGTCCTATAGTTTTTGGGGAAAGGAACGAACTTCAATTTTTGGGCAAAGAATTTGGCGAAGAAAGGAATTATTCTGAAAAGATAGCTCAACAAATAGACGAAGAAGTAGCAAAAGTGATTAAAGAAGCAATAATTTTAGCGATGAAAATTCTAAAAGCAAAAGATAATCTTTTAGAAAAATTATCTAAAGAATTGATGGAAAAAGAAACATTGGAAAGAGAAGAGATTGAAAAAATCTTGAAAATCGGTAAAAAGAACAAGCAGACATAGCAGTTTAGGCAGAACACAATATGCTAAATATGTGCTTTTGGGTACTGCTCTTTCAAAAATTATGCTATAATGAACTAGGGGGTCATATAATCTATAATATAATTCACAAGTTCAATTATGGCACGATTAAAAGATCGTGAAAAAGCATTGTCTCTGAGAAAACAGGGAATGAGTTATAGTCAGATAAAACAAATTTTAGGGATATCTAAGAGCACTCTTAGTAATTGGCTTAAAGATTATCCCCTGCCAGAAAAAAGGATAAAGGAACTAAGGGATTGGAACCAACAGAGGATAGAAAGATGTAGAGAAACCAAGAGGAAAAAGAGAGAAGATCGTTTGAAAATAACATATCAAAAACAGAAGAAAAGATTATTCCCATTAACAGTGCGGGAGCTTTATCTGGGCGGACTATTCTTATATTGGGGGGAAGGCTCTAAAACAAACCAGTGGGCTCTTTCTGTTTCTAATTCTGATCCATCTATAATAAAGTTTTTTATAAAATGGGTTACGAACTCATTGGGCGTATCGAAGGATAAAATAAAGGTGTACCTACAGCTATATTCTAATATGAATATTGAGGAAGAAATCAAGTATTGGTCTAGGGAATTACAAATACCCCCGAGACAATTTACACGCCCATACATCAAGCAATCATCAAGTGAAAGAATTAATCATAAGGGAAGTTTCGGTCATGGAACCTGTAATGCCAGAATTAATGATACTAGGATATCGGAGCAGGTGCTAATGGGAATAAAGAATATATCAGATAAATATAGGCGCGTGTAGCTCAGTTGGTTAGAGCATCCGACTTATAATCGGAAGGTCGATGGTCCGAGCCCATCCACGCGCACCATGGGCGAGTAGCTCAGCGGCCAGAGCATCCGCCTTACACGCGGCAGGCCAGAGGTTCAAATCCTCTCTCGCCCACCTTTCGACAGGCTCAAGGCAATATAGCAGCCAAGCACTATGAAAATTATTTATGAAGATGAAAATATTATAGTTTTAGATAAGCCAGCAGGAATTGCTGTTTTTTCAAATAATGATTCCGGGTTGATGTTTAAGCTAATACAATCATACCCTGAACTCAAGAATGTGGGCGCAGAACCAAGATATGGATTAATTCACCGGTTAGATAAAGATACTTCCGGGATATTACTGATAGCAAAAAGTGATCAGGCCTTGTCTTTTTTCCAAAAACAGTTTAGAACAAGAGAGGTACATAAAAAGTATATTGCCCTAATTTGGGGAAAGATAAAAGAAAATCAAGGAACCATTAAAACACTGATTAATCGAGATAAAGATGGAAAGAAACAAAGAGCATATCCATATTTGGGTCCTCTTTCCAAAAAAACGAGTTCAAGATTAGCGGAAACCCAATGGCAAAAAATAGAAGAATATGGTGATTATACTTTAGTGGAAGCGCTTCCTAAAACGGGCAGAAAACACCAAATAAGAGTTCATTTTGCCTATTTAGGACACCCGATAGTTGGAGACAAACTTTATTCTTTTAAAAACCATAAAGCGCCAAAGGAATTAAATAGACAATTCCTCCATGCCAGCGAATTAACAATCAAATTAATGGGTGGTGAAGAAAAAAGATTTTCTTCTCCTTTACCAGATGAATTAAAACAATTATTAAAAAAATTATGACACAAGAAAACACAACCAAAAAAGAACAGACAAATAAATCCATCCCGGATATTCGCCCTGGAGATACTATTAAGGTTTTCCAAATTATCCCTGGATCCGGTTCTTCAAAAAAAGAAGAAGGAAAAGAAAAAATTCAGGTTTTTGAAGGCCTTGTTTTAGCGAAAAGGCGAGATAAAGAAATCGGCGCAACAATTACAGTGCGCAAAATAATAGATAGGATTGGAGTTGAAAGGATATTCCCTATCTTTTCTCCAACCATTAAGAAAATTGAAATAGTAAGGAGAAGTAAGGTAAGAAGGGCTAAGCTTTTCTATCTTCGCTTTGCTAAAGGCAGGAAAGCGCGACTCAAAGCCAAGGAGTTTATGCCTGAAATTTCTGTTGAAGAAACCCCAATGCCCGCTGAAAATGATAAGACCCCTGTCGAGGAAAGTAATATTGAAAAAGCGTCAAAAGAAACTGTTCCTATAGAAGAATCTACAAATCCAGATAATGGTGACAAAGCTGCCGAATAAATAAAGCCGAGGTGGCGGAATTGGTATACGCAGCAGGTTGAGGACCTGTGCTCTTATGAGCGTGTGGGTTCAAGTCCCACCCCCGGCACCCTGAAACAAAAAATCGTCCTGAGCTAATCGAAGGGCGATTTTTTGTTTCAAAAACTAATCAGATATTAATTTATATTTCCAAGACCTCTATATAGCTATAATGCGCTCCGAATTCAAGCGCTTCTTGCTTGGAGGGAAACCAAATATCTATCTGTTGCTTTTTCCGGGGATGCATTCTATCTTCAACGACAAAAATCTCGTCTCCATATATCTCAGGAATCCTTATTTTAGACCCAAAAGGAAGAAAATTAGCTGCTACAATGCCATCATGAACCCAATCACCAGAAGCAGTAATAAAAGGCGTATCATCTGTTTCTTCTGGAGTAGAAGAATAACCAGTAATCACGACCTCAATTGTATTAGGATCAGCAACGGTTTCTACTGTTTTTTTCTTTATTTTCTCTGTAAAACTCTGTTCTGTGTTGACAATAGCGCTATTTCCTTGAATTAATGGCAGTAAGCCTCCTGAACCAAAACTATCATTAGGCAAAGAATTGTCTTGATAAGCAGCTAGGGCAGTTGATAGGGAGAAAATTACTCCACCAACAATCCCCCAGATAATAAAAAATTCAATGTATCGTTGAATTTTAATACTCATAATTTTATATAATTTTTCCGAATCTGATTATATTGTAGCATTTTTGCCCCATCCTTGTCAAGGTTTTTTGAGAATTTTTTCGATTTTTTAACAAAAAACGCCAAATTGGCGCATTTCTGGAGCGGGAGACGGGATTTGAACCCGCGATCTTCTCGTTGGCAACGAGACGCTCTACCAACTGAGCTACTCCCGCACTATATAAACACTCAATTATGTGCCACTGGTCAGAATTGAACTGACGACCCAACGATTTTCAGTCGTTTGCTCTACCACTGAGCTACCGTGGCATGGTGGGCGGTATAGGGCTCGAACCTATGACCTCATACACGTCAAGTATGCGCGCTACCAACTGCGCCAACCGCCCAAAATGCCGGGAGTGGGAGTCGAACCCACATGGGCTTGCGCCCAATGGATTTTAAGTCCATCGTGTAAACCATTCCACCACCCCGGCTTATATAAAACCTCGCTACTGAGGCCAGGGCGAGAATTGCACTCGCGTGTAGCGCTTTTGCAGAGCGCTGCCTTGCTGCTTGGCTACCTGGCCCAACCAAATAACTTATGTCTCTTTTTTAATTTTTGATAATAA
>JAPLYH010000019.1 GCA_026395615.1 Candidatus Parcubacteria bacterium
GGCAAGTTATGCCCGGATTAATCCTTATGGATTTATAGAAACTCCTTATTTTAAAGTGGAGAAAGGCAGGGTAACAAATAAAGTCCATTATCTTAATGCTTTTGAAGAAGAAAAATACATTATTGGGAACGCTAGTATTGAAATTGACAACAAGGGCAATATTATCCCTGATAAAATAGAATCAAGAGACAAAGGGAAACCAAAAGTCGTTGATAGAAATAAGTTAGATTTTATTGATGTTTCTCCTGAACAATTTATTTCTACCGCCACAGCCCTTATCCCTTTCTTGCAAAATGACGATGCTAATCGTGCGTTGATGGGTTCTAATATGCAAAGACAATCGGTTCCTCTAGTAAGAGCTGCTGCTCCATTAGTTGGAACGGGCCTTGAGGAAAGAGTAGTAAAAGATTCTGGCAAGGCAGTAATGGCGTTAGAAGACGGCATAGTAGAAGAAGTTGATGCGCAACATATTGTTATAAAAAATCAAAATTTAAAAACTAAAATCCAAAACTATCAATTAAGGAATTTTGACCCGACTAATCAATTTACTTATTTTCACCATAAACCAATAGTCCGAAAGGGACAAAAAATTAAAGCAGGAGATATCTTGGCTGACCCAACCGGTTCTGAAAACGGTTGCCTTGCTTTGGGACAAAATATTTTAGTCGCATTTTTATCATGGAGAGGTCATAATTATGAAGACGCTATTATTCTTTCGAGCCGGGTCTTGGAAGAGGAATTACTTTCCAGTATACATATAGAAATCCTTGCTTCTGATGTGCGTGAAACAAAATTGGGTCCAGAAATGACTACATCGGATATTCCAAATATATCAGAGGAAAAATTAAAGGACTTGGACGCAGAAGGAATAGTAAGAGTCGGAGCAGAAGTCGGCCCTAATGATATATTAGTCGGAAAAATATCTCCAAAAGGGGAAACAGATTTGACTGCGGAAGAAAGATTATTGTGGGCTATTTTTGGAGAGAAAGCAAAAAATGTCAAAGACACTTCTCTTTCAATGGAACATGGCAAGAAGGGCAGAGTTGTAAGAGTTAAGGAATTTTCAAGGGACTTGGGGCATAAACTCCAGCCAGGAGTTATAAAAAGAATTCAGGTTGAGATTGCTCAATTAAGAAAAATTACCGTTGGAGATAAATTGGCGGGCAGGCATGGAAACAAAGGAATTGTGGCAAAAATTTTACCAAAAGAAGAAATGCCTTTTATGGAAGATGGAACTCCGGTAGATATTGTTTTAAATCCTCTCGGTGTTGTTTCTCGTATGAATATAGGGCAGGTCTTGGAAACCCACCTTGGTTGGGCTGCCCATGAATTAGGGTATAGGGCAATATCCCCATCTTTTTCAGGAGCAAAAGAAAAAGATATAAAAGAAGAGTTAAAAAAAGCCGGCTTACCGGAAGATGGGAAAGTGATTCTTTATGATGGTAGAACGGGACAACCGTTTGACCAGAAAATAACCGTGGGCTACATATATATGATGCGCTTGATTCACATGGTTGAAGACAAGATTCATATGCGTTCTATCGGTCCATATTCTTTAATAACCCAACAACCGCTCGGAGGAAGAGCCCAATTTGGAGGACAGAGATTCGGTGAAATGGAAGTTTGGGCGTTACAGGGATATGGCGCAGCATATGCTTTGCAGGAAATGCTTACTATAAAATCAGACGATATGATTGGAAGGGCAGCTGTCTATCAGGCAATATTAAAGGGCAGAAAAATTGACAGTCCGCATATCCCAGCTTCATTTTCGTTGTTGGTCAATGAATTGAAGGCATTGGGATTGAATGTTGTTCTTAATGAAAAATAAAAATTAGGAATTAGATAGTTAGTTTATATATTTAAACATTAATATATCTAAACAGCATGAAAGTAGAGGATATAAAAAGTATTAAGATCAAGTTAGCTTCTCCGGAAGATATTTTGCATTGGAGTAAAGGAGAAGTGACAAAACCGGAAACAATTAATTACAGAACCCAGCGACCGGAAAAAGATGGTTTGTTCTGTGAAAGGATTTTTGGTCCGGAAAAAGATTATCAATGTTATTGCGGAAAGTATAGAGGCATTCGCTATAAAGGAATGACCTGCGATAGATGCGGAGTGGAGATTACAAAGGCTTCGGTAAGAAGAGAGAGAATGGGACACATAAAATTAGCTTGTCCGATTTCTCATATTTGGTTTTTAAGAGGAGTTCCTTCAGTAATGGGAACTATTTTGGATTTATCTTCTCAACAATTGGAGAAAATAGCTTATTTCGCTGCTTATATAATTGTGAAAGTTGACCAAAAAGCAAAACAAAATGTTTTAGAGGAAATAGAGAGAGAATATAAGGAAAAAGTCAAAAGCCAAAAATCAAAAATCAAGATTAAAAGCACTAAAAAAGAAGAAAAAGAAGGAGAGCTGATATTAAAACGATTAAAAGAAGCGAAAGAAGAGGCAAAGAAAGAAATAGATAGAATCAAGCCGTTAAGCGTTCTCTCTGAGATAGAATTTTTGGAGTTATCTTCAAAATATGGAGAAATTTTTGAAGCAGGAACTGGAGCGGACGCCCTGATGGAAATTTTTATCAATATGGACATAAAGAAGCTTATAGATGAATTAGAGAATAAGAAAAAAGGAGCCATAGGAACAGAAAGAAAAAAACTTTTAAGAAGGATAACCCTATTGATGGATATGTTTAATAATAATATTAAGCCGGAATGGATGTTCTTGGTTGTTTTGCCAGTATTGCCTCCTGCTCTTCGCCCAATGGTTCAATTAGACGGAGGAAGATATGCGTCTTCTGATTTGAATGATCTTTACAGAAGGGTTATTAATCGCAATAATCGCCTTAAATATTTATTAGAAATTAATGCTCCAGAAGTAATTTTGCGTAACGAAAAAAGAATGCTTCAGGAAGCAGTTGACGCTTTAATAGATAACGGGATGAGAAGCGGACACACAACTATTGCTTCCACTGGCCAAGCTCGTTTGTTGAAATCATTGGCTGATATGTTGAAGGGAAAGCAAGGAAGATTTAGACAGAATCTTTTAGGAAAAAGAGTTGATTATTCCGGCCGGTCTGTTATCGTGGGTGACCCAGAATTGGCATTTAGCGAATGTGGTTTGCCTAAAAAAATGGCGCTTGAACTTTTTAAGCCATTTGTAAGCGCTAAATTATTAGAAAAAGAAATTGCTTATAATGTTCGCCAGGCATCGGTCTTGATAGAAAGAGGTACAGAAGAAATTTGGGAAGCGCTGGAAACCGTTATTGAAGATAAATTAGTTTTGCTTAATAGAGCACCGACTCTTCATCGCTTAGGCATTCAAGCGTTTAAACCAAAATTAGTAGAAGGAGAGGCAATTAGAATTCACCCATTGGTTTGCGAGGCGTTTAACGCCGACTTTGATGGAGATCAAATGGCGGTCTATTTGCCATTATCAGATGACGCTCAAAAAGAAGCAAAAGAAAGGATGCTTTCTGGTTTTAATTTATTAAAACCAGCAACAGGATTATCTGTTGTAAGCCCAAGGCAGGATATGATTTTAGGCTGTTATTGGCTTACAAAAATAAAAGAAGGAGCAAAAGGAACGGGTAAATGTTTTTCCTCCGCTGATGAGGCAAGCCTAGCCTATGAATCGGGTGTTATTGATTTAAGAGCGCGCGTAAAAGTTTTAATTGATAATAAATTAGTAGAAACAAGTTTGGGCAGAATAATTTTTAATAAAGCCTTGCCTGAAAATTTTCCTTTCCAAAATGAGTTGATGAATTCAAAGAAAATAAAAGATTT
The DNA here is from genome assembly GCA_026395615.1 of Candidatus Parcubacteria bacterium. Classification (GTDB taxonomy): domain Bacteria; phylum Patescibacteriota; class Minisyncoccia; order Minisyncoccales; family PEYH01; genus PEYH01. Next base: position 3,789 of record JAPLYH010000019.1, read on the forward strand.
CGCCCGCCAGATTATAGAAGAATACGATAATGCAACAGCCACTAAGACATTGGACGATATTAAGAGAACGGGTTTTGAATATGCGACAATCTCTGGTTTAAGTTGGGGAATGGATGACTTGGTTGTTCCCCCCGAGAAACCAAGATTATTAGAAATAGCAGAGGGAGAAATTAGGAAAATAGAAAGTTATTTTAAAAAAGGATTGCTTACCGAAGAAGAAAGAAAGAGCCAAGTTATTGAAATTTGGCAAAAGACAAAAGCAGAGATTCAACGATTAATACCAGATGTTCTTCCTCCTGATGGAATTGTTTTTACCGCCATAGACGCAGGAGCAAGAGGTAGTTGGTCTCAACCTGTCCAGATGGCAGGGATGAAAGGATTGGTTATTAACCCAGCAGGGCAAATTATGGAATTTCCAGCAAAAAGTTCTTTTAAAGAAGGATTTGGAATTTTGGAATATTTTATATCTACTCACGGCGCCAGAAAAGGTACTGCTGATACAGCGTTAAGAACTTCTACTGCTGGATATTTAACCAGGCGCTTGATTGATGTTGCCCATGATGTTTTTATAAATGAAGATGACTGTAAGGAAGATGAAGGCATAATAGTATCAAGAGTTGATAGCGATGAAGTTGGCCAAGATTATATTTTCAAAATTGTTGGTCGGGCAGTGCTTGAAGATGTGAAAATAAATAATAAATTAATAGTAAAAAAGGGAGATTTTATCAATTGGGAGATGGCGAGAGAAATAGCTGCCAGTGATATTAAATCATTAAGAGTCAGGTCCCCTTTAAGTTGTAAATCAACCAAAGGAGTTTGCCAGAAGTGTTATGGATGGGATTTGGGTCGCAATAAACTCATTGAGCTGGGCGAAGCAATTGGCATTGTTGCAGCTCAAGCAATAGGCGAACCAGGTACGCAATTGACATTAAGAACCTTTCATACAGGAGGAGTCGCTTCTGGTGGTGATATTACTCATGGGTTGCCAAGAGTAGAAGAGGTTTTTGAAAGAAGGCTTCCAAAAGGAGAAGCTATTATTGCTCTTTATGACGGAGAGGTGATGAAAATTGATAAGGATATTATAAAAATTAAAAGCCAAAAAATAAAAGCCAAAAATAAGAAAATAAAAGCGAAGGCCGAAGGTTCAGAGAGTACAAAAAAACCAGAAA
>JAPLYH010000045.1 GCA_026395615.1 Candidatus Parcubacteria bacterium
AAAAAATACTCACAACTGAAAAAGATATTCAGCTCATCGCTCTAGCCCAAGAGGAAAAGGAAAATCTATTGAAACAAAAACAAAAACTGGAAAAGGAAATTGATAAAGAGCTTAAAAAAATAAGCGGTGAAGGGGAAGATGTGAATGCAATTATTATGGAGATACGAGCTGGCGCTGGAGGAGAAGAGGCTTCTTTGTTCGCTTCTGATTTATTCTTTATGTATTCCAAATATGCTGAATCTCAAAACTGGGAAGTAAAACTTCTTGACGAACACAAAACAGAAATCCGGGGTTTTAAAGAAGTCGTTTTCCAAATTACCGGGGATGGAGTTTTTTCCAAGATGAAAAATGAGGCAGGAGTGCATCGGGTTCAAAGAATTCCGACAACGGAAAAAGCAGGAAGAATCCACACTTCCACTGCCTCGGTAGCTGTATTGCCTAAACCAACCAAATCACAAATTCAAATCAAGCCGGATGAAATTGAAATAGATACTTATAAATCCTCTGGCGCAGGCGGACAGAATGTTAATAAAAGGGAAACAGCTATAAGAATTACTCATTTGCCTACCGGTTTAGTTGTTACTTCCCAAACAGAAAGGAATCAACTTCAGAACAAAGAAAACGCCCTATCTATTCTCCAAGCAAGATTGCTCGAAAGACAAATAGAAGAAGATGCTCAAAAACAGGGCTCTGCTAGAAAGGGACAAATCGGGCAAGCAATGAGAGCGGAGAAAATAAGGACATATAATTTCCCGCAGAGCAGAATAACCGACCATCGAATTAAAAAAACCTGGCACAACCTTGAGGGGGTAATGTCAGGGGATATGGATGAGATGGTTGTAGAAATTATTAACGAGTTAGAATCATCCAATTAAAACACTCCCTGGTCTATCCAATCCTCCCAGTCAGAAGCATTATTCATTACTTGATTTCTATAAGAATAACCTCCAGCTGCCTTGCATCTGCTTGTCATTACAGATGTCCCGCAAAGGTAAGCCGTTACTGCATTTACTTCTTTTTGTAGTGTTTGACTGTCTGCTCCCCAATCGCTTAAATAAAATCCGGCTGCTAAAAATGCATCTTTCACTCTCCAAGGATTAGCAACGCCGCCGATAATATTTTCAACCCTGGCCTTATATCCCTTATCTGGATTAGAGGGATTCAGCCAGGTATTAGGCATAAATTGAGCTGGTCCCATTGCCCCTCCCCACTGAACTTTACCTCCGCTTATTGCGCAGGATATAGGAGTAGTATCTGTGTTCATCCCCAGCTCTTTTGTAATCTGTGAAAACGCATCATATTGATTTGATTGCATAACATCTTTGTATCCTATATCAGGATATTTACAATAAGAATGAGTGGCGCAATTGCACTGTCCGACATTTTTCCCTATTGCTGATTCGGTTTGCAACAATCCTAACAATAACGCCGGCCTAACCCCTGTTACGCTCTCTACATATTTTGCTATGGCGTACGCTTCCTCGTAACTTGGCGCTTCTTCTTCCGAAACCTGTGCCAATTGAAAAATTCTCTTTCTTATTTCAGATGCCTTTGCTTTCGTATCTTTAACATACGCTTGGTATAAATCTTCTCTTCCTTTTGTTGTTTTCAAAAGCGATTCTTGTTCGTTTTGTAATTTCTGACTTTCTTGTTTTTGAAGAGTGCGCACCACGACCAACTGTTCTATTCCGCTTTTTTCTTTAGTAAGTGCATCTTCTTCATTTTCTAAATCAGTTTTTAAAGATTTAATCTGGCTCAGCAATTCCTGATTCTTTATATTCAACGCTTCCAAAGCTGCCAAATCGTCAAAAAAGGCGGATAAATCTTTTTCCGCCAACATAATTTCTAAAAGCGACCTCTGGTCTTGTTCGCGAATTGTTCTTAATAACTCTGCTAACTTCGCTTTTGAATCCTCTATCTGTGTTGCGCTCACCCCGATTGACGCTTGAGTGTCCTTAATCTGCAGATTAAGGTCTTTAATCATAAGATTGCTTCTATAAATCTCGTTATTCAAACCACTCACCTTATTTTTTAAAATAGAAATTTTATTCTGAAGGGTTGTTGCTTCTTTCTGCGTCTCACTCACTTTTCCTTCATAATACGAACTTTGTGATTGATAAAATTCCAAACATTTATTAAGAGTTGACTGACATACTTCCTTTGACAATGTCCCGCAACCGCCGTTTGCTTCATTTAATAAACTCTGGCAGGTAGCGCTTAAGTCCTCTGCCCCGAAAACTTTCAGCGATTTTTCCGAGAGAAAATCAGTTCCATTTAAAATAGAAAATAAAAAAGACACTAACAGTGTCGAGATTATAATCTTAAAAATCTGATGTTTGTGATAAATAGTCATCATACAATATTCTATCACAAAACCCCTCTTTTGTCTTTTTAGTCTTTATTATCTTTTGATTCTTTTTCGGCCGCTTCTTTTCCTTCTTTGCCTTCTTCTGCTGGCACATCACCCTTCTTAATCATGCCTTCTATTTCATCTATCTTTTCTTCTATCGGTTTTTCTAACTCTTCTTCAACCTTAGTGGGCGCAGCAACTAAAACCAAAATTTCGTTAGGATCTTTCAAAATTTCTACCCCCTCCGGAACAATCAAGTCCCTCACGAATATTTCTTTTCCTATAGCATCTAATGATTCAATATTTACTCTTATTTCATCTGGAATATTATTAGGCAACGACTTAACTTCAAGTTCTGAAACTGTTTTAATAATCGTACCTCCAAGCTTCTTTACGGCTGGTGATTCTCCTTCTATAACGAATTCAACAGATACTTCCACTTTTTTCTCAAGATCAGGGGCATAAAAATCAACATGGGTAATTTTCCTGGAAACTGGTTCTTTTTGAATATCGTGAACCAAAACAGAGAAACTTTCTTTCTTGCCTTTTATGTTTAAATCGATTAAAGCGTGTTCGCCTGCTTCAGCGAATATTTTTTCAAATTCTCTTGAATTTAATGTCAAACAGGTCTCTTCCATTTTAGGACCATAGGCAATAGCAGGCAAAAAACCCTGCTCTCGCAGTTCTGCCACTTTTTCTCCTTTTATATCGCGAACTTCCGCGGATAATACGATAGTATTTTTAGTAACCATATGCATTCGCACCGAAGACATTAATGGTCGTGTTATAAGTAGGAATAAGCTCCATAACAAAAATAACCAGGATGACGACCATCGCGATAATTGTTAAAATGTCGATTAGTTTTCTAATCATATTTTTTAAATATTAAGTTTAGATAACCGTGATATTAATACTAGCATAAAACAAAAAATAAGTCAATCCCTCTGCCAAATTCAGGTATTTCATTCATTAATTCGGTTTTCTCTAAAGAGATTTTATCACATTGATAAAATTCTGCAACACCTTTGAACATTAATTAAGGCCCCTGGTTACTGATCAAGGCCATTTGCCTGTGGAAAACTTCCCTCCAAAAATTACGCGGCCGGGGCTCGTTGCGAGATTCCCCTTATCTGGCGTAGCTTCCGACGTTTTACGAAAATTACGCGCCCCGGCCGCGTAATCCATTTCCCGACGGCGGCGTAATCCCGGCTCAACTGCAAAAGCGCCTTTCGGCGCTTTTGCAGTTGAAAA
>JAPLYH010000030.1 GCA_026395615.1 Candidatus Parcubacteria bacterium
AAAGGATATTTGATAGAATCCTGTTCAAAAGCAAAATTAATGTTAGCAAAAGATGTTTTAGAGGACAGTCCTGATAAAATAGCTAAAATTATTAATATTGAAAAGGATAAGATTTTACCACTAATTAGCGAAGCGAGGACGCTATTAAATGGTTGATTTATATTTGATATACTAAGGCCCGTCAATGCGCCTTTTTGTTTTACAAAACCGAATTTAAGAGTTAAACTGGAAAAATATGAATAAAGACGAGCTTTTAGGCCTTGTTAAAAAGGCGGTTTTAATAGCTCAAAAGGAAGGCAAACTTCCCTGTTTTGATATTCCGGAAATCTCAATAAATTATTCTGAAAAAGAGGAATATGGGGACTATAATGCCCCGATAGCTTTTTCTATCGCGAAAATAATCAATCAATCCCCAAAATCAATAGCTGACACTTTGACAAATATTTTAAAACAATCAAAAGAAATAGAATTAGTAGAATCAAAGGATGGTTTTATCAATTTTTATTTCTCTGATAAGGAGCTTCAAAATTGTTTAAATGATGTTTTTATCAAAAAAGACAAATATGGTTCTAGTGATGATGGAAAAAACAACATAATGGTGATAGATTATTCCGCTCCTAATATTGCTAAGCCATTTGGAATTGGGCATTTACGCTCTACGATTATTGGACAAGCCATATATAATCTTTATAAATTTTCAGGATGGAAGTGTATTGGCGATAATCATTTAGGTGATTGGGGCACTCAATTCGGAAAACTTATTGTTGCCATAAAAAAGTGGAATAAAAAACCCATTAAAGATCTTTCCATCTCAGAGCTTCAGGATCTTTATATTAAATTTCATAGTGAAACAGAGCATCAGCCAGAACTTTTAGAAGAAGCGAGAAAATGGTTTAAAAAACTTGAGCAAGGCGATAAAGAGGCAAAAAATATTTGGAAAATTTGTGTTGATATAAGTTTGAAAGAATTTGACCGGGTTTATAAATTACTCGGAGTTAAAATAGATAAGGCGTTAGGGGAGAGTTTCTATGAAGATAAAATGGCTTCAATAATTGAAGATGCAAAAGAAAAGAGTATTGCCAAGAAAAGCCAAAATGCATTAGTAATTTTTCTTTCTGGCATTGAAACACCCCTGATGCTTTTAAAATCAGATGGAGCGACTACTTATGAAACAAGAGATTTAGCAACTATTAAATATAGAATGGATAAATGGAAACCAAATTTGATTATTTATGAAGTTGGAGCTGACCAAAAACTTCACTTTGAAAAAGTGTTTAAAACAGCAGAAATGCTTGGTTATAAAGATAATGTTGAATTTAAACACATTGCTCACGGATTGATTCGCTGGGAGGATAGAAAATTTTCCACTAGAAAAGGAGACACAATTGCCCTAGAAGATGTTTTGAATGAGGCCATCAAAAGAGCGGAAGAGATAATTCTGAAACCAAGAGACAACAAAGAGATTTCTTTTTCACAGAAAAAAAATATAGCCAAAGAGGTTGGAATAGGAGCGGTTAAGTACAATGATTTATCCAGGCATCCTGAAAAAGACATTGTTTTTGATTTAGATAGAATAGTGACATTAGAAGGTAATTCAGGGCCATATATTCAATATACGGCAGTTAGATGCCAGAGTGTCTTGGATAAAGTTAAGAAATTTGATAAAAAAGTTAAAATCACATCTTTAAATTCGGAAGAACGAGCAATAATTCGGCTTATAAAAATATTTCCAGAAACAGCGGAAGGGGCAGTTAAGAGTTTTTCACCCAATTTGATTTGTAGTTTTCTTTTTGAATTAGCCCAAAAATATAATATTTTTTATGAAAAACATATTATTTTAAATACTGAAGATAAGGAAGTAAGAGATTTCCGCCTTGCCTTGACTTTTACCACAAGACAAGTCTTGAAAAATGGGTTAGGATTATTAGGAATATCAATCCCTAAGCAGATGTAATTATGGAATCAATTTTTCCCAAAATAGAAGAAAAAATTATCAAGTTTTGGAAGGATAATCGTATTTTTGGAAAATCCTTAGAAAAAAAAGGAGGAGATTTTGTTTTCTATGAGGGCCCGCCTACGGCTAATGGAAAACCTGGGGTTCACCATGTTTTAGCAAGGACCTTTAAAGATGTAATTTGTCGTTATCAGACGATGAAAGGAAAAAGAGTTTTAAGGAAAGCAGGGTGGGATGTTCATAGTTTACCCGTAGAGTTGGAAGTAGAAAAACAATTAGGGCTAAAAGATAAAAAAAAAATAGAAGAATATGGCATAGCCAAATTTAATCAAGAATGTAAAAAATCTGTTTGGAAATATGCTACTGAATGGAAGGATCTCACGGAAAGAATCGGTTATTGGTTGGATTTAGAAAACCCTTATGTAACCAGCGATCCATATTATATGGAAAGTGTTTTTAATATTATCAAAAGAATTTGGGGAAAAGGATTGCTTTATCAGGGTTATAAAGTTGTTCCTTATTGTCCGCGTTGTGGAACAGGGCTTTCTTCTCATGAGGTAGCACAGGGCTATAAAACGATAAAAGAAGATTCTATTTATGTAAAATTTCCTGTTAAAAATGAGAAAAATACATATCTATTAGTTTGGACAACAACTCCCTGGACATTACCTTCTAATGTGGCGATAGCGGTTAATCCGAAAATTGATTATATAAAAATTAAAAAAGATGAGGAGTTTTTAATTTTAGCTAAACAAAGGCAAGCGATTTTAGGGGAAAATTTTGAAGTCGTAGAAAAGTTAAGAGGAAAAGATTTAATAGGATTGAATTATAATCCACTATTTGATAAAGGCGTTGTTTCTATTGAAACAGAAGGGAAAAATATTTACCAGATTTTATCTGCAGATTTCGTGACAACAGAAGAAGGAACAGGATTGGTTCATATTGCCCCTGCTTTTGGTCAAGATGATATGGAGCTTATAAAAGCGCAAAATGAAAAGAGCAAAACGCAAAATAAAAGAAAAAGCAATAACACTAGTGAATTTCCTATTTTACTGACCGTAGATGAAGCGGGAAAATTTAAATCAGAAGTAAAAGAGTGGGCAGGGCTTTTTGTAAAAGATGCAGACCCTCTGATTATCAAACATCTGGCGCAAGAAGGATTGTTATTTAAGGTTGAACGATATGAACATGAATATCCTTTTTGCTGGAGATGTGATACTCCTCTCTTGTATTACGCGAAAAAGAGTTGGTTTATAAAAACAACAGACATTAAAAAGAATTTAATTGCCAATAATCAAAAAATCAATTGGGTTCCTTCTCATATAAAAGATGGGAGATTTGGAGAGTGGCTTAATGACCTCAAAGATTGGGCTATATCGCGCGAAAGATATTGGGGAACCCCACTGCCTATTTGGAAATGTCAAAATTGTGATGAAGAAATTGTAATCGGGTCAAGAGATGATTTGAAAAAAAAGAAAACCACCACTAATAAATATTTTGTCTTAAGACACGGGGAAGCATTTTCTAATGCAGAGAATTTTTTCTCTTCTTGGCCGGAATTAAAAAAAGTTCCATTAACCCCAAAAGGAGAAGCCAGTATTGAACAAATAACTTCCACAATCAAAGGCAAAAAAATAGACATAATTATTTCTTCTGACATTTTACGAGCCTCTCAAACAGCGCAGATAGTCAATAAAGAATTAGGAATAGGGATTATTTATGATGAACGATTGAGAGAAAACAATACGGGTTCGTTAAATGGAAATTCGGTAGAGGAGGGAGAAAAATATTTTAATCCGGAAAATAAATTAACTTATGAGCAAATTATTTTAAGCAAATTCAAAAATAGTTTTCCAGGGGGTGAAAATTATTCTGATATTAAATTGAGAATGATTGATTTTATAAATGATATTAATAAAAAATACGAAAATAAAAATATATTAATAGTAAGCCACGAGGTTCCGATAATGATGCTTGAAAGCATATTTTCCGGATGGACCAATAAAGAAGCAGTTGAGAGGCGGGAGGAAATT
>JAPLYH010000036.1:0-10872 GCA_026395615.1 Candidatus Parcubacteria bacterium
AGAATCAACCCTTCAAGCGCCTCCGTAGTCCAGCGCTGTTCTCCATCCAGGATCAAGACATGAACTGGTTTGCCATTGATCAGGCAATACCCTGGATGTTCGGGCGAGTGGAGCCATTCCTCGTGCAGAGCTTCAAGCGCTTGTAGATACTCGAGGGTAATGCCACTCTCTTCGCTCCTCCCCCGAGGGTGAAGACGGTCATAGCATACCTGAGCCGGCGTTCTGACATAGACCACTAGATCAGGTTGAGCGCACCAGTTCTGCCCATTGATGAAGCCCCACATCTGGCAGTAGATCTCCCATTCCTCTTCGGTCATCAGGCCGCTTTGGAAGCAGTTCTTGGCGAAGACGTGGCGGTCGCAGAAGATGGAGCGCTCAAGAACTACCATTCGATGATTGTCGCACGCCAGGATTTCAGTCCAGGTTTTCGCTCGAGTGGTGAAAGCAGCGAGCTGGAATGTGAACGCCCATCGGTGGGGATCACTATAGAATAGATCCAGCAGATTCACCACTTTTCCGCTCGGAAGTTGGTAGTTCTGCCATAGACTCACTGGCTCTGGAATGAACCCGAAGAGCTTTGATTCTGCCAGACTCTGGCCTGTTGTGCTCTTCCCCGCTGCGATGTTTCCTTCGAACAGTATCATTGTCCGGTCATCCTCCATTCAATCCTCCCTTCCTCTCCAAGTATGGATTTGTGAATAGTGCAGTTTTGGACGCTTGCCAGCAGGCATTTGTCCCCGATTCCGATATGTAAGATTCCGATCTAATGTAATCCTAGCCGCAACCCAATTTTCCGTCAAGTAATCGGATTGAGAACTGTATTTTAAAATTACGCCGAGAATTACGCCACCCGTCATCGTAATTTCCGCAAAACGTCGGAACCCTCGTCAAATATAGAGAATTTCACTACGATGCCGGGTGGCGTAATTTTTGAACGAAAGTTTTCCACAGGGAAAAAATTATAAAAATATAAAAATTAGAACAAAATTAGAACAAAATTGAAATAGAATTGGAACAGGATTGAAACAGAGTTAAAAATGATAGGTGATTTGCAAATTATTTATAGGCGATTGATAGATTCCTAAGTTCGAATATATTTGATACATTATAAGTTATTTAGTATCAGTATAGTTATTCGCCATTTAAGTTTGTAAAAATCGCGGAAAAATACTAAAATGTTTAGATAATGCCCAGACGCAATATTAAGTTAGAGTCATAATAATGATAAAAAGAATCTTAAATTTTAAATCCAGTAATGTAACGCTTGCTGCTTTTATTTTATCATTAGCCAGTCTAGCCAGCGCTTTACTTGGTTTGTTCAGGGATCGCCTTTTAGCTGGCAGTTTTGGCGCTGGCAATGAATTAGATATTTATTATGCAGCCTTTGACCTTCCTGATTTCGTAAATATGGTTCTCATAATGGGAGCTATCTCAGCAGCGATTATTCCGGTTTTTACTTTTTATTGGGCAAAAGATAAGGAAGAAGCGAAGAGATTTTTGAGTAATCTTTTGAATTTAATGTTCGTAATTTTTGTCGTAGTTTCATTATTTTTATTTATTTTTGCCCCTCAAATCATTTCAGTAACAGCTCCTGGTTTTATCGGAAAAAAAAGAGAAATGACAGTGCTTTTGACAAGAATTATGTTCCTAAGCCCCATTCTTCTTGGAACAAGCAATGTTTTAAGCGGAATCTTGCAGGTGTTTTCAAGATTTTTAGTCACCGCTCTTGCCCCGATAATGTATAATATTGGCATAATATTTGGGATCTTGTTTTTTGTTCCGAGAATCGGTTTGGTAGGGCTCGCCTGGGGAGTGGCGCTGGGCGCCTTTCTTCATTTAATGATTCAGCTGCCAATATTTTTCCATTTAGGATTCAAACCTAGAAAAATATTTTCTGCCTTTCACCCTGGTGTTAAAAAAGTTTTTGTTTTAATGTTACCCCGCGCTTTTGGCATAGCTGTTTCGCAAATAAATTTTATAGTAATGACAGCAATTGGCTCAACTTTAGCTGCTGGTTCAATCGCTGTTTTTAATTTAGCAAATAATCTTAGCAGAAGTTTTTTAATTCTATTAGCTGTTCCATTTTGCACGGCCGCTTTTCCTGTTTTAGCGACCGCGTTTTCTGAGGGGAAAAAGGATGAATTTTTTAAACAATTTTCTTCAAGTTTCCGTTTACTTCTTTTCTTGATTATCCCAGCAAGTTCTTTTCTTTTTATTCTTCGAGCGCAGATTGTCAGGGTAATTTATGGAACTGGAAATTTTGGTTGGTCTGACACTCGTCTTACCGGAGCTTGTCTTGCATTGTTCGCTTTAAGTTTATTTGCTTATGGATTGGGGCTTTTACTTTCAAGAGCTTTTTATGCAGCACACAATACAAAAACTCCAACTTTAATAGGTGTGGCAACAGTGCTTCTTAATATTGTTTTATCATTTGTATTAATTGATATTTTTAAAAATTCAAATTTTCTTACAGATGCAGTAATAGGGATATTGAAATTAAAAGGGCTGGGAAATATTAGTATTATAGGATTGCCTTTGGCTTATTCAATTTCTGGAATCATACAGTTTGTTTTGCTTTATTATTTCTTACATAAGAAACTCGGAGATAGTAAACAAAAAGAAATTGCCAAAACTGCCCGTATAACGATTCTTGCAACAGTCCCGGCAATTGCTGTTACTTTTTTCTCTCTCCATCTCTTTGCTTTATTCTTTAACACTTCCACTCTTTTTGGGATTTTCATTCAGGCTGCTGTGTCAGGCTCATTGGGTTTGTTGGTGTATGCTTTAGTGGCGCTTTTATTAAAATCAGAAGAAATGATAATGCTGAAGGATTTTTTAATGCGCTATTTAAAAAAATATAGATCAAGAGGAATAATTGAAGGGAAAAAAGAGCCATTATGATAGAGAAAATACGAAATTTTGGAATTGTTGCCCACATTGACCACGGGAAATCAACTTTAGCTGATAGATTTTTGGAATTAACCCATACTGTTGACCCGAAAAAAATGCAGCCTCAGTTTTTAGACATGATGGAACTGGAAAGGGAAAAAGGAATAACTATAAAACTTCAGCCAGTTAGGATGGAATACAAAGGATATGTTTTAAATATGATTGATACTCCAGGCCATGTTGATTTTACTTACGAAGTTTCCCGCAGTTTGGCAGCTATAGAAGGAGTAATACTTTTAGTGGATGTTTTAAAAGGCATTCAAGCCCAGACATTAATGAATTTAGAATTAGCAAGAAAAGAGGGACTTGTGATTATTCCGGTGATAAATAAAATTGATTTAATAGGGGATGACGAGCAAAGGTTGGCGGACGTAGTAGATGAAGTTTCAAAGCTTTTGAAAGTCAATAAAGAAGATATTATAACAATTTCAGCTAAATCTGGCGCGAATGTGGAAAGAATATTGGAAACGATTATAGAAAAAGTTCCAGCTCCGAAACAGGATATAACTGCTCCATTAAGAGCATTAATTTTTGATTTTCAATATGACGCTTTCAAGGGAGTTATTGCCTATTTCCGAGTGCGGGAAGGAGTGATAAAGAAAGGAAATGAGATTTATATGATTAATTCAGCTAGTCGGGCGCAAGCAAAAGAAGTTGGCTGGTTCAAGCCCGAGCGCTCGCCCCAAGAGCAGCTCCAAAGCGGGGAAATAGGATATGCTGCTTTGGGCATCAAGGAATCAGATAAAGTAAAAATTGGAGATACGATTACTCTCTATGAGGGCTATCAAAATGTTGAGCATCTACCCGGATACAAGGAACCGAAGCCGGTGGTTTTTGTCGGTATCTTTCCAGAAAGCGCTGATGATTGGACATTATTAAGAGAAGCTCTAATGAGATTAAGATTAAACGACCCGTCTTTGAGTTTTAAACCAGAATCAAAATCCGCTCTTGGCCGAGGATTTTTATGCGGATTTTTAGGACTTTTGCACGCCGAAATCGTAATTGAACGGCTCAAAAGAGAATTTAAATTAGAATTAATGACATCCGCGCCATCAGTTTGTTATTTATTAGGATTTGAAGGAGGCAAGGAAGAAATGATTTATTCGGTAATGGATTGGCCCGATGAGTCAAGAATAAAAAATACAAAAGAACAATTTTGTGATTTGAAAATTATTATACCCCTAAAATTTTTAGGCAATACTTTGGAATTAATAGAACATCTCCAGCCGAATATAGATCATTTGAGCGCGGATAAAATTCTTTTAACCTGCGAAATACCGTTTAGAGAATTGATGGCGAATTTTTATGATAAACTTAAAAGCGCTACCCAAGGATACGGGTCTATGGATTATAATTTTTTGGATTGGAGAGAAGCGGACTTAGTAAAATTAGAAGTTTTGGTATTAGGCAATACAGAGGAAGCTCTTTCAACGGTTGTCCCCAGAAATAAATCATTCCAAGAGGGAAGGGCAATGGTAGAAAAATTAAAAGCCATTTTTCCATCTCAATTATTTGCAGTGCCGTTGCAAGCTAGAGTTGGTGGAAATATTATTGCCCGAGAAACGGTAAAAGCGAGAAGAAAAGATGTTACCGCTCCGCTTTATGGTGGAGATGTAACCCGCAAACGTAAACTTTTGGAAAAACAGAAAAAAGGAAAGAAAAGACGCCAAGGAAGAGCGAGTTTAAAAGTTCCTCAAGAGGTGCTTTGGAAAATGTTTAAGACAGAGTGATTGAGTTGAAAAAAATAGGTTTTCGCAGTATTATCTAAGTAGGGCAGATAATGATATGCCCAATATCATACTCAAAGTTACCAGTACAACCACTATAATCCAAACCCATCTCGTTAATCGTTTCTTATTAATCTTCATAGTACTTCTATGGTAGCAAAAAAGAGGAAATATACAAAGCGTTCGGGTGAAGAAAGGGTATTGATAGGATTTTTGATATTGTTAGATGTCCTTATTATGGGTTTTCTGGTTTTTGGGAACTTGAAACTTTATTCTGAAAATAAGGAAGTTAAAAAACAATATTTGAACCTAAATCAAGAGCTTACGTATCTGGAAAATAAAAATAAAGAATTAAAAGAATTATTTTCTTATACCAATGAGGATGATTATACAGAAGCGATTTTAAGAGAAAAAGGAATGTATCAAAAACAAGGGGAGGAAGTTGTAGTAATAACAAGAGAGAATTCACCGCAGACAGGGTCAACGCAGAGCGATAACCAAATAACAGCGGAAAGCGCTTCAGTATGGCAGAAAATACTTGATTTCTTTGGCAGTATCTTCGGGCGGGATTAGTACAGCGGCAGTACGTGACCTTCCCAAGGTTGAGACGCGGGTTCGACTCCCGTATCCCGCTCTGCCAGCATAGCTCAATGGTAGAGCAACTCTTCCGTAAAGAGTAGGCTGGGGGTTCAAGTCCCTCTGCTGGCTAAAAAAATGGAAAAAGAAACGCAGATAAAAATAGAAGATATACAAAATAAACTCCATCATTTGATGGACTGTCTTTGAATTTGAAAGCAAGAAGGAAGAATTAAAACAACTGGAAAAAGATTTATCTAAAATTTCTGACTGGGGAAATAATAAGAAAATAGTGGAAGCGAGTAAAAGATTAGCTTTTTTAAAAGAAGAGATTAGTCAATTTGAAAAATTTAAAAAAGAGATGGATGATTTGGTTGAATTAATTGATTTATCTTCAAAAGATGCGAAGTTAGCAGGGGAGATAGAAAAAATAACAGACAAGCTTTTTCAAGAATTGAAAGCAAAAGAAAAAGAAGTTTTTCTTTCAGGACCTTTTGATAAAAATAATGCTATTTTAACAATCAGCGCTGGCGCAGGCGGAAATGATGCAGAGGATTGGGGGACAATTCTTTTACGAATGTACGAGAGATTTGCCGATATAAAAGGATTCAAGTATGCGGTTCTTTCCCGCAGCTTTGGGGAGCCAGGCCCAGAAGGCAGAATTGGAACAAAAGATGCAGTTTTGGAAATCAGGGGCAAGAACGCTTTCGGATTATTAAGAGGCGAAAGCGGAGTGCATCGCATGGTAAGGATATCCCCTTTTTCCGCAAAACAATTAAGACATACCTCTTTCGCTTCAGTTGAAGTGATGCCGGAATTAACAGAAGAGGCAACTAAGGAAATAGAAATTAAAGAAGAAGATTTAAAAATTGATACATATAGGGCATCTGGTCCAGGCGGGCAGAATGTTAATAAAAGAGAATCTGCTATCAGAATTACCCATTTGCCGAGTAAAATTGTGGTTAGTTGCCAGGTGGAAAGAAATCAAGCGTTGAATCGTAAGAAAGCGATGGACATTTTAAAAAGCAAACTTTTACAAATAAGAGAAAAAGAAGATAAGGCAAAGATGGAAAAGATAAAAGGTGTTTCTAAGAGCCCGGAGTGGGGAAATCAAATTCGTTCTTATGTTTTTTACCCGTATAAAATGGTGAAAGATCATCGGACAAAAGTTGAAACCAGCCAATTAGAAACAGTATTAGATGGCAATTTAGATGAATTTATTGAAGCGGAACTCCGCTTAACATAAACATGATTCTTTTTGAAAACATAAGCAAGATATATAAACCGGATACAGTGGCATTGAAAAATGTCAGTTTTCAAATTAATCCGAATGAATTCGTATCAATTGTTGGTAAATCCGGTGCAGGCAAAACCACTTTGATTAAATTGCTTTTGCGCGAAGAACCGCCAACTACCGGAAGAATAGTTTATGCTGGGAAAAATATTGCGGAAATTAAAAATAAGGATTTGCCATTATTTCGTCAAAAAATCGGATGCGTATTTCAGGATTACCGGCTTTTGCCCCATAAAACTGTTTTTGAAAATGTTGCTTATGCCATGGAATTAATGGGAGCTACTGACGATGAAATTTTAAGCGATGTACCTCGGCTTTTGGAAATTGTCGGGTTAGAAGATAGGGCAAAACATTTTCCCCTTGGCCTTTCTGGCGGAGAAAAACAGCGCACGGCGATTGCCAGGGCATTGGCAGTAAGGCCGGAAGTGATAATCGCTGATGAACCAACTGGCAATCTTGACCCGTATCATACGAGAGATATAATCAAGCTGCTGGAAAAGATTTATGAATTAGGGACAACCGTGATTCTTTCTACTCATGATAAGGTTATTATAAACAGCTTGGGCAGACGTGTGATTACCTTGGATAACGGTGAAATTATTCGCGACGAAGAAAAAGGCAGATTTATTTTGTAAAAAATATGTTTACATTTTTGAGAAGAGTAATTCGTTTTGGATGGCATAATTTTTGGAGAGCTGGGGGCTTAAACATAGCCACAGTTTTTGTATTAATTGTAACCCTTACTTTGATTACCTGCCTTTTTATTTCCGAGGGCGCAGTAAATCATATTATGGATCAGATAAAAGAAAAAATAGATATTAGCGTATATATGACGCCTGATACAAGCGATGAAGAAATAGAATTGATAAAAAATAAATTAGTCGCAATGCCGGAAGTTCAAGAAGTGAAGATAGTTTCAAAAGAGGACGCAATGAATCAATTCAGAGAAAAACATCAGAATGATCCGGTATTATTGGAATCGCTGGACATAGTGGGAACCAATCCTTTTTATGCATCATTGGATATAAAAGCTAAAAATCCGGAACAATACGCAGCTATATTGGAAGTTATAAACAGCGATTCTCTAAAAGATGTTGTTTATAAAGTTGATTATGTGGAAAAGAAAACTGTTATTGAAAAACTTTCCGGGTTTATCACAAATGTTAATACCGGCGGACTTGCGCTGGCTCTTGCTCTCGGAGTGGTGGCAGTTTTGGTGGCTTTTAATACCATAAGAGTGGCAATTTATGATGCAAGTAAAGAAATTTCAATTATGCGCTTAGTAGGTGCATCCAACAGTTTCATACGAGGACCATTTATTGTGCAGGGAATTATTTCTGGCGCTATTGCTGCCCTTGCCTCGTTTATAATTCTCCTTTTGATGACCTATTTCCTCGCTCCAAAAATTGAATCCCTAACAAGTGGATTTAATGTTTTCTCTTGGTTTATCTCTCGAGCCTTTGGTTTATTTTTCCTACAGTTGGTAAGCGGAATTGCCTTAGGAGTAATTTCAAGCTTGATTGCTATCAGAAAATATTTGACAGCGTAATCCATCAAAAGTAGGATTATTACGACATCAATTAATGCGGGTTCGTCTAATGGTAGGACACATGCCTCTGGAGCATGGTATTGGGGTTCGAGTCCCTGACCCGCAGTTGTCCAAAAACCCTCTATTTACGGGGGTTTTTAGTTTAGGGAGGCATGGACGTTAGAACTTTTTAGATAATTCTGGTAGAATAGAATAATTAATAATTAATTAAAAATTTATGAAAGCTCCGAAAGAAATTTCCACCTGGTATGCAGCAGCCACTTTTTATTTGACGGCTGGCTTCGCTATACCCTTCATTATTGGCCTTATATATACATTTCTCATTTCACCATTTCTTGTAGAAAGAGAGATATTAGATACCATTATATCTATAATATTAGGTTTGGGTGCCACTTGGCTGGGCATTATGTACGCTGCGAGATATATTAAGAGGACTTACATAATAAAAGATAGAAAGAAGTTGATAAATATGGCAACCAGTTATCTTGTAATATTATGGCTAATATATTGGCTGGCAATACATCTTTTCATTGGTGCTTTCGGATTAGAATCAATAGTCGTGTTAATAGGCATAGCTATTAGGGGAGCAATATTTTACTCATTAAGTAGATTCTATCTTAAAGAAAATATTGCTAGTGAAGCAATTACAAAAGGGAACATATCAGGAAATATTAATAATTAGTCAGTTGTAAAAATGGTGTAAGAGAATAGAGATGTTTCTGATTTTTTCCTCGATATATAGCGAGTAGTATAGTGGGGTAAACTATATTTTTATAATACTTACTCTTAAATCCGGTACATAAATCTCCCCGGCTTCCATGATCTTAGTTCTAATGTCGTCCACGATTCCCAGTTGTCCAAAAACCCTCTATTTACGGGGGTTTTTAGTTTAGGGAGGCATGGACGTTAGAACTTTTTAGAGATTTTTGGTAGAATAAAGTAATTAATAAATCACGATGGATAAAAATTTATTATTTTTATTAATAATCCTAGTATTGATCTATTTTCTTGTGAATACCACAATGTATTTTTGGCTAGATAGGAAATCCAAGAAAAGAAAAGCTAGAATGGAGGAATTAGCAAATAGATATGGATTAAAGAATATTTTTCATAGACATAGTTTTTTAAAATGTATGTGTCCAATATCAACATCAACAAATATAAATATTATAGAGGGTAAAATTAACAATCATCAGGTTAAAATTATAGATAAGATCCTGAGTGGATGGTATATACTAGAAAGTTTTCAAATCCTATTTTATTGTTCTACCTCTATAGAAATTGATGGCAAAATTATTAAAAATAGCGATAAGTTTTTGAGATTAAGAAAAATACGTTTTATTCCGATTGATGAGTTAAATACGATTTTAACTAAAGAAACAAACACTAATTAATCGCTAAACACGTTTTGACATCGTCGCCCGAATGGAGTTGAACAGTAGCGAGTAGCAGAGTAAAATAATTAATCAAATAATATGGATAAAAAATTTATCTTTAGTATAATAGCGCTTTTAATAATTATTGGAGGAATTTTAGTATGGCAGTTATGGCCAGCATTACAGATTAGCAAGGAAGAGAAGGCTTGCGCTAATATGCAAAGCCAAGAAAATAAGGATATTTGTTATCATGGAGTCGCCTTTGCTCAGAAAAATTTATCTATTTGCAATAAAATACAAAGTCAGGATGGTAGGGGGTTCTGTCAGAGTGAAATTGCTAAAGCTAATCAAGACCCAATGGATTGTGATAAAGTGGAGGAAAATTTTCAACTCAGTTGCTATAGTTATGTTGCTATTATGACCCAACAAGATTCATCTGTTTGTGCCGAGATGAGTACTCAAACTAGTCAAGATAATTGTTATTATGGTTTTGCTGCCCAGCTTGAGCAAGGTTCGCCTGTTATGGAAAAGCTAGAAAATTTGGCCCAAATAAGAGCAAAGAACGCAGAGATTGTGTTTCAATTAGGTCAGCAGTTAGCGAATGAACCAAAAAATATCGGCAATCTGAGTATATCTAATCCCAGCGTTAAAACTATCAGTGATGCCATTACTCAGAATGGAGGACAATTAATTATTCAGAAGTCACCATCTTCTGCTTATGATTTTTGTGCTTATTCTAAATTGAATAAAGAAGGAGATAATCCAATTTCATGGTATTGTATTGAGGGGAATGGAGCAAAATGTTATCCTAAAATAGATCCTGCAGCTAGTTGTAATCAAAAAGAATACACTTGTTCTTGTAGTTTTTAACTAGATGAAATTTCTAAATATTTATATTAAGCAAGTTCTAATTTTTTCTATCCTCAAATCCGGCACACAAATCTCCCCAGCTTCCACAATCTTGGTTCTAACATCGTCCACGACTCCCAGCAGGCATGTGCTCGGTTCGAGCGACCGAGAGGCATCATATTTTCAATGTTTCTTGAAACTGGCTCGAGAAAGATTCCCATAGCCCAAAAAGATCTATTGCTGGTGGCAAGTTTTATGTTTCCGTTCAGTAGATAATATTAAATATGAAAAATCAAAAAAATCTCTTCTTGCTATTATTGCTACTAATTTCTTTTTTAATTTCTGGAAATAATATCTCAGCAGCAGAACTTTTAGGAGGAATTAAGTATACACCTAACTGCATTCCGCTTAATGAAGCAGATCCAGAAACGGGTTGTAGGGTTTGTGGTGATATCGGTGATAACAGTATAACAATTGCGTATGAACAATGCAGACAATCTTATTTCGTTAAGCAACAAACTGAACTTGTCGGGCTTCAACAAATTCCTCAAA
>JAPLYH010000036.1:11006-25767 GCA_026395615.1 Candidatus Parcubacteria bacterium
AATTATTGGAGCGTTTATAGTTTGTTTAATAGTGTTTCTCATTAAGAAAAAGAAAAAACCATTAAATTTATCTCAAAAATGAAAAACGCCATTATTCTACAAGGAGCCGGAGAAACAACAGAATCTTTTTGGCTTCCTTATGTGAAAAAAGAATTAGAAAATTTGGGTATAAAAGCATTAAACCAAGAATTCCCTGATCCAGAGATAGCTGGTGAAAAATATTGGGTTCCATTTATCAAAGAATTAGGGGCTGACGAAAATACGATATTAATCGGTCATTCCTCGGGGGCAGTTGCTGCAATGAGATTCGCCGAAAAGAATAGAATCTTGGGCTCTATTTTAGTAGGAGCTTGTTATACAGATTTAGGTGATGAAAGAGAAAAAAAGAGTGGTTATTTTAATAGGCCTTGGGACTGGGAATCTATCAGAAAAAATCAACAATGGATTGTCCAGTTTGCTTCCACCGATGACCCCTATATCCCAATCGAAGAGGCGCGACATATTAATAAAGTATTACAAACGGAATATCATGAATATACCGATGAGGGTCATTTCGGGGGTGATAAAGAAAAGATAATTTTTCCAGAGATTGTCGAAATCGTTAAATCTAAAATAGGCGTATTACCTAATAGGTAACGCAAGTAGTCGAATTAATATGGCAATTATTCATAAAAAATATAAAATAATTACAACTATTCCAGAAAAAGACGCAGATATGATACGAGAGGTTATTGGAAAAGCAGGTGGTGGCAAAATAGGAAATTATGATTTTTGTAGTTCTTCTATAAAAGGAATTGGTAGATTTAGGGCATTAGAGGGCTCAAATCCAACAATAGGAGAGGTAAGTAAATTAAACCAAGTAGAAGAAGAAAGAATAGAAATTACTTGTGATGAGGAAGTATTGCAGCAAGTTGTGAAAGCAATAAAAGAGAATCATCCTTATGAAGAGCCGATTATAGACATATATCCTCTTGAAGATTTAGATTATTAATCAAATAATTTATGAGAATATTTATTACAGGCAGCTCTGGATATATAGGAAGTGAATTAGCTAATCACTTAAAAGAAAAACACGAAATTGTGAAATATGATATAGCCGATGGAAAGGATATTTTGGATTGTAGTAATTTGAAGAAGACAATGAAAGGATGTGATATTGTAGTTCATCTTGCAGCTATTCGTGGTCCTGATGAAACTAAAGATTTTTCTGATTATTTTAAGGTTAATTGCGAGGGAACATTCAACGTTGTGCAAGCTGCGGTTGAAAATAATATTAAAAGAATAATATATTCAAGCTCAACGGGATATTACGGACTGGAAAGAGGAGTGCCCTATATCAAACCAATCAAAGAATCAAACCATGTAATTACTCAGCACTTAAAAGTCGAAGATTTAGACTGTAGGGATTGTGATGTTGCTTATTCAACGAGTAAGGTTATTGCTGAACAAATTCTTGCTAATTATGGATTGAGGAAAAAAATAGAAGTAATAATTTTGAGATTAGGTCCGATTGGAAGTAAGAGGCATGAAAGTTGGGGAGTTGATGGAATTACTTTGAAAATAGATAGTACTTTACAAGCCCTTGAAAAAGCAATCACAACAGATAAAAAGATGTGGTATGAAGCTTTCACTATTACAGATAAATCTGAGAAGGTTGATCTTACTAAAGCTGGAAAAGTCTTAGGTTATGATCCGTTATAACTATTACTGAGAGTTAAAAAAGTTCGAAAATCGTTTAATAGATGAAGTTTGATATATAGTGAGTAGCAGGGTAAGGTAAAATATAATAAATTAAACTTGTATCTTCAAATCCGGCACATAAATCTCTCCAGCTTCCATAATCTTGGTTCTAATGTTGTCTATGACTCCCAGTTGCAGTCAGAAACCCCTCTATTTATGGGGGTTTTTGGTTTAGGGAGAGACGTGGACGTTAGAACTTTTTAGGGTTGCAAAGCTATTGAATAAAAACAAGACACCACGCGGAGCATGGTGTCAGGTCTTCGATTTCGTGTCGATAGAACACGTAGAGGAATAGGATCCCCACGAGTGACATTACCGAGCAGGCAGTCATCATGGTGACCCTTTCTCCCCGAGAAGACCTTCCTGTGACGAAGATCTTGACTGCGAATAGAAAAGCCACTACAGCAGCACACAAGCCCACATTAGTGATTGCTGCTTTCAGTATCATCACTATCATCGTCAGACCTCCTTCGGATCTACTTTGATACTAACTCAAAATTGTTTTTTTGTATATAACAAATTCCAATGTCGTTGCTTAAATTTGCGGACTCAAATCCGGCACATAAATATCTCTAGCTTCCGCAATCTTGGTTCTAATGTTGTTCACGACTCCCATTTGTAGCCAGAAACCCTCTATTTAGGGGGTTTTTGGTTGAGGGAGACGTGGACGTAGAACTTTTAGAGGGAATGATTGTATTTTTATTATTTTATGGTACTATACAATATTAATAATTTTTTACTACGATTATATTTGTGGTATAATCAAATTTTATGAAATGTAAAAATACTCTTCAAAAAGGAAAAATGAGGTATATTATTTTTCGCGATAAAAAAGATAAGAAAGACATTTGGTATGGCGTTGGTTTGGAATTTAATATTGTAGAATCTGGAGATACGCCCCGTGAGGCGATGCTCCTTTTATTTGAGGCCGTAACAGGATACGTAGAATCTGCGCAAAAAATTAAAGCTCGACCACATATTTTAAATCAAAAGTCAGATCGCGAATATGAAGAGATGTGGGAGTATTTGGAACAAAATAAAGAAGTACCTACAGGAGAAGTTTTTTCTTTTGGCAATCTTAATATCAGGAAAGGTGTTTCGATTCCTGTATAAATATTATGCCAAGAGGATTTCTAAATTGGACCTCAGAAGATATTGTGCGCCTTTTAAAGACGCATGGTTTTATATTAAATCACACTAAAGGTAGCCATTTCTATTATGCCGGTCATTGCGGCGGAATGTTCCGTCAGGTTTGCGTACCGTTTCATGGATCTAAAACTATTAAACCCAGAACATTAAAAGGCATTATTCTCCAGTCAGGAATTCCGAAAGAAGAATGGCTCAAAAAATAATTACAGAACCAGTTGAAGTCGAATTTTGATGCTTGAATTAAAAACATGTTGCCCAAAGGTTCAATCGCAAAACTTTATGAATATTATTTCACTGCGCCCCAATTTGCGGATGAAGTAATTTTTGCTTTGCAAGGATTTTTTAATCGTTCGGGTTTAGATAGAGGCAGTTCACTTAATTTAGGCAGCGAAAAAAGCAAAGGATTATTTAATGAATGGTTTCTATATGATTTCATAATGGCTGATGGATATACGCCCCTCGAACATTTTGTAAATACTAATCCATTTAATTTGGAGGAGGCAGAATTAAAACTTTATCGAGATTTATTAGATAATCGGTTTGGAATTTTTGAGGCCTTAGAGATTGAACTCGGTCACAGCTTAACAATTAAAGATTTGCAAACAGGAGAGGAATGGTTTGTTCTTGAAAACAAGGGAACGTATGATTTGGAAAAGAATCGGCTTTTCTTTGGCAGAGTCGGTAAGGTTGATGACCATTATGAGTTGGTCGGTGCTGATAGTTTTTCGATAGAAGATGTTGATGGTGTGATAAAGAAATCTTTTCGGAATACAAAATTCAAAATTACTCCGAAAGAGGTAAATGATATCCTGAACACGAGGTAAAAAATAAAATTTATTTGAATGAAAAAGAAAAAGCCCCCATTAAGGACGAACCATAACAGGGTCTTTTTCGTAGTAATACTATCATATTATCAGACGCAGAATTCTTGTCAAGTATTTTCCTGAATAAATTAAATAGGCTAAATGAGGATATATACTATTTTAATTTGTAGTTCCTCATTTTGTGGTAAAATAACCTAAAATACCACCGACCGAGAGGGGTTAAATAACCCCTAAGAAAATACTCGGGGAACCCTTACTGGGATTGATTCATCCAAGTTCTAGACCGACTAGGGCAGTTGCGCTCAAAAACCCCCTATTTACGGGGGTTTTTGGTTGGGAGGAGACGTGGACGTTAGAATTTTTTGAGGATTTTTGATAGAATTAATAAATCAATTAATCAGTGGAGGAAAATGGATAAGCGAAACAAATTAATAATATTTTTAATTGTGTTAATCGGTGTTTTTGTCGTATTAGATTTATTGGTTATGGTTTATGAGAGAAATAAAGAGACGGAATCGCTGGCAACTGTTGAGAATAATAAAAAATCAAATGATGCAGGTTTTGTTTGTTCCGAGGATAAGAACTGGCTGCCAATCGGAGACTCTTGTTTTAAAAAATTAAACAATTTTTGCACCATATTACATGAGAGTCAAAAGGATCATGACAAAGCTGTGGATGTAGTGATTGTCGGAGCTGATTATGTTCCCGGAGTATTTTTTCTAGATAGTTGTTATTATTCAGATAAATTTGATAGTCTTTTCAAGGATGCGCTTGCGGCCGTAAACGGATTTTTATCATACGAGGTCTATCGAGATCATAAAGATATTTTCAATTTTTATTTATTAGATTATGCAACGATTCCGTGTGTTGGCGCCTCAAAAATTGGGCGCTGTGAATCATGGGACGAGTTTGCTGATTATTGCGGCATTGATTATGATGCAGCAGTGATACTGGTGAACAATTGCTATGAGGAGATTCTTCCTTTATCCGTAGCCAAAGAAGATATTCCCTCAACCTTAACTTTTACGCGGCAAGGCGTAGCATCAGGTAAATATATTGAAGTTTTTCAAAGTATAGGAATTTTTATTCATGAATTATCACACCTGTTAGGATTAGCAGATGAGTATGCTTATACTGTCAATGGCCCTAATATTTATAAAACATTAGAGAGTTGCGGGAAACCTCTTTGCAAGGATGTTGGAGAAGTTGAGTGTTATTCAACGGGCGAAAGCGCAGAACAACAAATTGCCAACGGTTTGTGTAATTTGCATTATATTGATCCTAAAACTCAAGAAGCGTGTTGTTATGAATATAAATTTACAGAACAAGAAGGTGGAACCTGTTGCTATCCATTAGAGAGTCAATATAATAAACCGCAATTATCGGGCTATTATGCGACTAATGAGATTTCAATAATGAAAGATAGTTTGAGTAATAGATTCTCCCAGGCAGCCAGGGAAGCGCTGGAATCTAATTTATCAGAGATTGAATCAAAAGGATTTCATACATGGCAAACTGGTCAATAGTAGAATATTGAATAATATTCTTAATTTTGCTTGCTTTTATAGCCCAATAGGCCTAATCTAAGATTAAATAATTCATTACCAGTTATGAGTCCTGAAATTGTTAAGAAACCAAGTACCCTAGGGCCAGTGTTTCTGGTGATTCCACTGATTATAGTGGTGGTTTTTATGATTAGCTATCAGTCATCAAATAATCAAAATACTGAAAATAATAAAATAGATTGTGTAGTGAGTAAGGTCAATGCAGGAGAGTTAGCCTCACTTTCAGCAAGGAAAATAGCTGAGGAAATTAATCAAAAACCTTTATGTAAAGATGTTTGTCTGGAACAGATAAAATATTCTAAAGTTTTCTCGGACTGGCAGGCGAGCAATGATATGAGGAATATTTGTAAAGGAATAGGATTACCGCTGCCAATTAAATAATTTATTATTAATAATTAAAAATATATTTATGCAAAATCTAGAGATAAAATCAACTGGATGTTGCGAGCCGTTTAATCCTGAGCCATGGGAGGATAAAGAAATTACGTGGCAAGATAAAATTTTTGTGAAGGACCATATCACGAGTTTTTTACATATTCCTCTTAATATGGGACAAAAAGTGGTTAAGAATATGGCGCTGATTGAAAAAGTTAATGCCAAAGCGCCGTATCAATTAATGCTTACTGATGAAAAATCTATTTGGGGCGCTGACATTTATATTGATGTCGCGAAAGAAGTCCCAAATGCGAAAATGGCAACTCTCTCCGGTGTTTTTTTGACTAAAGTATTTGAGGGGCCATATGAGGATACGGGGAAATGGGCAAAGGAAATGGAAGAATATGTACAAAGCAAAGGCAAAAAGATTTTAAAACTCTATTTTTCTTATACAACTTGCCCAAAATGCGCTAAGGCGTATGGGAAGAATTATGTTGTTCTTTTTGCTCAGATAAATTAATTTTTAAAAGAACAAAACCACCGATTTCGCAATAAGAAGGGTGGTTTTTGTTACTTTTTGGGGGTTGGGGCGTTGTAAATTAGAGGCGCGCTTTTGTATTTTTGAGAATGAGTTAAAATAATTAAAGGTATTAAATATATTATGGTTCGTTGACCGTTACTTCCTCTTGTTTAATTCGTATTAATTATAGCAGGAGAGATGACGCAGCAGGCCAGCTGTTATTATGGAAGATTTTGAAAAACAAATTATACAAAAATGTCAAAAGGGTGATTTGGAAGAATTCGATAGATTGTACGAATATTATTTTAATAAAATCTATAGATTCGTTGCTTACAGGATTTTAGATAAACAGACAGCAGAAGACATTACCAGCCAGACATTTTTTAAAGCTCTGAAAGGCATCAAAGGATTCAATGCGGATAAAGGCAATTTTTCTTCATGGAGTTACCGGATTGCGCGGAATAATATTATTGATTATTATCGGGGCAATAAGTCAAATCTAGATATATCTAAAATGTGGAAATTGCGTTCTGATGATGATCTAGAAAACGAAGTTGAAATTCAGGAAAAGATGGAACAAGCCCTTAATGCCCTAAAAAAACTTAGTAAAGAACATCAGGAAATATTGATTATGAGAATTTGGGATAATCTTCCGTATAAAGAAATCGCTTTAATTACCGGGAAAAGCGAAGAAAACTGCAAGGTCATTTTTTTCCGCTCAATCCAGAGGCTTAGAAAAGAAGTTGTCTTATCCTTGATAGTTATGTCATTAATAATCCAAAATTTATGAACCAAGAAAAAGAACAACAAATTTTATCAATCTTAAATGATCTTTATTCAATTGATGCGGGTTTTAAGAATTATGAGGCAGAATTGAAAAAAATCGTTTCAAATATTATTGCTTCAAAGCCGAATATAGAGATTGATGAAAAATTCAAGGAAAAGCTTCATTTGTTATTGATTGAGAAAATTCAGGAACTTAAAAATAAGAAAGAACTTAAAAGCATTAATTTTATCAATGTATTTATGAATTCAAAATTTGCATATTCCGCAGCAGGCGCTTTGTTAGTCGCTATCATTCTTTTGCCCATAATATTTCTCAATCAGAGTAAAACAGAGATTCCATTAAATCCGATAGATTCTCAAGCCAGCTTTAATAATAAAGGGGAAAGAGCTTTTGGTTCTTTAGTTTTTTCTGACCAAAGCTTATCTACTGATGGACAGGGACTCACAAATACTAATACAGAATCTAGCCCTGTACCTGGAGCAGGAGGAGGTAATTCTCCAGTACCATTGACTCCGGGGGCGAAATCAACAAGCGCGATATATTCATATCCACCCGTAGAGATTACAAGTTATAGTTTTGTATATAAAGGAGAGCCAATAGTATTAGACGAGGCAAATGTGAATGTATTGAGGCGGGAAAAGAATAATTGGTCAGGATCATTCCTGGGAAGTATTCTCAATAAAATGAACTTAGGGATTATAAACCTTGAGAAATTTGAGGGACTAAATCTTAAACAATTAAGTTTAGGGCAAGAGAGTGACGACGGATATTCTTTATATATTGATTTTGTAGATGGGAAAATAAGTATTAGTCGAAATAATATGTATTATCTCAAAAATGCGACCATCACCAACTGTTCATCTGGCGAAAAATGTATTTCAAGTTCTTCTCTAACTCCTTCTGATATCCCAGAGGATTCACGCCTTATAGAAGTGGCTAAGAAATTTTTGGCAGATCATGGCATAAGCGTAGATAATTATGGCGCGCCGGAAGTAAACCGTTATTGGGAAAAGGATTATGGGATTATACAAGATCAGAGTTCATATATTTCGGAAAATATATCTATTACTTATCCTTTGATTATAAACGGGATGGGGGTTTATGATTCTTCGGGATATAAGCAGGGGATGACAGTTTCTGTTAATATTCCAGAAATGCAGGTGACTGATGTATATAATTTAACTACTCAAAAGTATGACAGCTCAAATTATGAGGCAGAAACTGATTTTAACAAAATATTGGATGTGGCGAAAAATGGAGGAATATATAGAGGGTATAACATGGGATATGTCAACGAACAGGGGAAGGTAGTGGAATTAGAAATAGGCGCCCCTAAAAAAGCGTATATGACTTTCTATAATTATAGCGAAGGAAAGTCAGAGGAATTATTGGTTCCAGCTCTGTTGTTCCCAATTCTTGAAAAACCAAAAGATGCTTATTTTTATCAAGATAATATAATTGTCCCTCTTGCTAAGGAGCTTTTGGAAGCAGACAATGGAACTCCGACGCCGATTCCTTTATTGAAAGGGATTGCTCCGCTTTCGCCCGGAGCAGAATAAAAAAAATTAGCAAACAAAAAACCGCCCTGTCTCATTAGGCGGTTTTTTGATAGAATGTATAACATATACTTTTTAATTATTTAATCTAAATTCTGAAACAAGAGTCAATATGTTCAGCAGACAGATTTTACTTTGGGGTTTATATGATTTTGCCAACTCTATTCTGATTGGAAATATCAGTCTTTATTTTATTCAATATATCGTTGTCGATAAAGGGTTACCAGATATATATTTTTCTTTAACACTGACTCTAGGGGCAGTCATTTTAATATTTTTAGCCCCGAACATAGGTGCTCTTGCTGATAATGGAGTAAAGAAATTAAATTTAATCAGGATTTTTTCTATTCTTATACTAATCGGTGGAATTTCTTTAAGTATTGTAAACAATGTTGGGTTTCTTTTATTTTTATTCTTGTTGGCTGAAATATCTTATCAGTTAAGTTTGGTGCCGTATAATATGACTTTGGTAGATATTGCTAAAAAGGAAAAACGGGGGATTGTTTCTGGTTTTGGCGAATTTAGCAATTGGATAGGTTATTTATTAGGCCTTATTATTACTTTACCAATCATCAATGGAAAAATTAATTTATTCGGGATAGGGAAACAAGGAGCTTTTTTATCGGCTGCATTGCTTTTTATAGTTTTTGCCTTGCCGTTTTTATTATTACATAAAGAAAAATTACAATTGCAAAAAAGAAAAACAAGAGTAAATTTTGTCAGAGAATTTTGGGAAACTTTAAAATCATTAAAAGAAAAAGAACATAAGGGTGTTTTTGTTTTTCTGTTAATTTATCTATTGGCTAATAACGCGGCGATTACGTTTACAACTTTTACTCCTTTATATCTTGAGGTGGTCGGAAAGTTCACAGATCAAATTAAAGTTTTGTTTACAACAATAGCATTTTCTCTGGCAGCTGTTGGGGCAATAATCGGCGGAAAATTATCCGACAAATACGGGTCTCATAGGATATTATCTGGAGTGATAATTGCTTGGGCGTTGTCCCTGATTTTAGTTGTTTTAGGATCTGGTTTTTATTATATTTTAATCTTTGTAGTTATTTTAGGATTATTAATGGGCGCTTTCTGGGCTATAGGAAGAAAGTTTTTAACAGAAATGGCGCCAGCTCAAGAAACTGGGAGGTTTTTTGGATTGTACGCTTTAAGTACAAGATTATCTGGATTTTTAGGCCCACCTCTTTGGAGTATTTCTGCGATTATTTTTTCAAGATATGGAGATGATAGATATAGATTTAGTATGTTAAGCTTATCATTGCTTTTAATAGCTAGTTTTGTATTATTGAGATTGTGTAAATCTATTTTAGTAAAAAATAAAATATGATTAAAGCGATTTTTTTTGATATAGGAGATGTGCTAATTCATAATTCTTTTAACGAAGTACTTCAAGGAATAGCCGAGAATTTAGGTGTTGGGTTAGAGACTCTTAAGAGATTAAGAGAGGAATACAATCAAGAATTAACTACCGGAGAAATGCTCACTACGATGCCGGGTGGCGTAATTTTTAAGAGAAAGTTATCCACAGCTTCCTTATTTATATTAAAAAGTCAAGTTTTTAAAAAAAGAAACGGAGGTCCACTCGAAAGCAGACCTCCTAACCCGTTAGGCTCGCATTAACCATTCCAGTTTTTTCGGAACGGCCTCTATCGACCCCGTTTTTCTCGAACGTAGTTTGCCACCATCCTTCTCGGATCTTCGCCGTTGGGGATATTAAATCCTCTGGAGAAGCGATCAGGATGCTCTAGGATCCACCTGAACATCTCGTCATCGGAGCTGTATCGGTATCTCCTTTTCTGATCTTTCGGAGGAACAGCGTCCAAGAGACGTACCTCTTCCCACTCTACTGGATAACAGATCAAGGGAACAGCGGTGTTTTGGACAAGAATGATAGTTACGGTCTCTAGTCCCTCCAATCTTGCTTCCATTACTCGATGGAGTCCGTCAACGATGACTAATTTATCGCCATCATCTTCGGATTTTTCCACCCATGGAGGAAGAAAGGTATAGAGATCGTCGGTTTTACCACCAATTTCTAGCCAAAGCGAAGTCATCTCCGACCCAAGATGAAATGCATCCACTCCCAGTAAACCAAGTTGACGCACAGTCTCTCGGGTGTTAGCCAGCGCCGTGTTTATAGCATAGAGAGCACAGGGCCAGAGTTCTTCGATCCCCACTGTTCTCATGCTGATATCCGAGCATCTGTATGGACAGATTGTCGGATCCCCTAAGAGCTTGATTTCTCGGCGCTGTCTTTCGATTTCCGAGAAGGGCTCATTTCCTAGAATCCGGATTGTCCCAGTAATGGGATTGAACGTCTTCCCTTGGCTTCTTGATGTTGATGACGTTTCGACATCCTTTGGCGTAGTGGGAGGAATCTGTCTCCGGAAGTAGGTTTGGGAGTTTAGTGACATTCGGCCCTCCTTTAACTCGGGGATACCGTAAATCCTAATGATAAATATTATTTTTGTCAAATAGTGTTTTGTATCTGGGTCTAATTTTTTGTCGACAAAGCAGGAATTTTTTGGTAAAACTATTGTATAGTTAATAAATTATGAAAAAAGAAATTATCAAAAATAGAAAAGGGTTAAATATGGCTGTTGAAGTGGAACAATCAGAAAACCCAAAAGATTTAGTTTTTTTGACTCATGGTTGTGGTGGATTTAAAGAGCAACTTCATATAGAAGCAATTATGAGAGCGTTTATAGAAAATAATTATACTGTTGTTCGATTTGATACAACAAATAGTATTGGTGAGAGTGAGGGCAAATTCGAAAATGCGACTACAACAGGATATTATCAGGACTTGGAAGATATTATTGATTGGGCAAAAGATCAGGGCTGGTATCAAGAGCCATTTATTTTATCGGGCCACAGTTTAGGAGGTTTTTGCTCTATCTGGTTTACGATTAATCACCCCGAAAAAGTAAAAGCAATAGCCCCGATATCTCCAGTTGTTTCAGGGAAATTATTTGCTCAAACAGAAGTAAAAGAAGGAATAATGGAACAATGGAAGAAAACAGGGATTCGCGAGTGGGAAAGCCAGAGTAGGCCGGGTTTTATGAAAAGATTGAAATATGGATTTATAGAAGATATTTACCAATATGATTTATTAAAATTTGCTGACCAAATTAAAGTTCCTATTTTGTTCGTGGTCGGAGAGCTTGATGAATCTACCCCCCCCAAGCACGTAAGATTGTTATATCAGGCTCTGGAATCTAATAAAGATAAGGAATTTCATATTATCAATGGAGCAGAACACACTTTTAGAGAGGAGGGGCATTTAGAAGAATTAAAATCCATTATCAGCGAATGGGTTAAGAAAATAAAATAAAAGATTTTGATAATAAATCTATAAATATGATTAAGGCAATTTTTTTGACATAGGAGATGTGCTAATTCATAATTCTTTTAACGAAGTGCTTCAAGGAATAGCCGAGAATTTAGGTATTGAGTTAGAGATTCTTAAGAGATTAAGAGAGGAATACAATCAAGAATTAACTACCGGAGAAATGTCGGTATTTTCTTTTAGTAAAATATTAAAAGAAAAATTTAATTTAAATATTAGTCCAGAAGAAATTGTTCTCGTTTGGGATAAAGTATATAAAGAAATTAGAATAGTCAATGAAGAGTTATTTAATTTTGCGAAAGAGTTGAGTAAAAAATATAGAGTTGGCATAATTTCTAACATATATGATTTAACTGCCAAAATAGATAGAGAAAGAGGTCTTTGTGATCCATTTGATCCTTGTATTTTATCTTGTGAGGTTGGTTTGAAAAAACCAGAGAAAGAGATATTTAAACTTGCCCTTAAAAAATTAAACTTTAAAGGGGATGAATGTGTTTTTATAGATAACAGAGAAACCCACCTAATAGAGCCAAATAAATTAGGATTTAAGACAATACTTTTCAAGAATAATGAACAGGTAATTGAAGATTTAAATAAATTATTAGAATCAGAATAAATTATGGAAAAAGAGGGATTTAATAAAATTATTTTATTTGATTTTGACGGCGTTATCGCCGATTCTTTTGATATAGCATTTGAAGTGCAGAAAATAGTTCATCCTGGACTTACTCCTGATGGTTACAGAGATTTTTTCAATGGGAATATTAATGATTGGTCAAAAAATTTGGTTAAAAATGAAGAGGCTAAAAAAATTAACCAAAAATTTGCTAATATTTATATTCCAAGAATGAAAGAGGTGAAAATAATGGAAGGAATTAGAGAAGCTATTATAGAATTAGAAAAATCGTATAAGCTTGTCATTATTTCTTCCAGTATAACCAGTCCGATTGGAGATTGGTTGGAGAGAAATAATATTGCCAATTATTTTGATTTGATAATGGGCAATGATATTCACACCAGCAAAATTGAAAAGATTAAAATGATTTTTGAGAAATATAAGGCAGGACCTGAGAATTGCGTGTTTATTACTGATACTATTGGGGATATGAAAGAAGCTTTTAAAATGGGAATAAAATCTATTGGTGTTGTTTGGGGATTCCAAGATAAAGAGAAATTGGCAAAAGAAAAACCTTTTGCCATTGCGGAAAAACCAAAAGATTTAGTTTTGGTTATTAAAGAATATTTTAATTCTTTTTGATTTTTCATTTATTTAAAAAGAGACGCCGTCCGGAGAGCCGGGCGGCGTTGGTGCGATCGCTGAGTTGGCGCTTAATCGTCCACTGGATCTCCTTCAAAGCAAGGAGTAGGGCGAACGCCTATGGCCTCGCGTAGGGCATTAAGGCCCATGGAAATCAGTTGAGCAAGATGTTCTGCCATCGTGACATCCACGAAAATGACTCTCTTACGAGGAGCCAATACCAAGTTTCCAGTCATAGGGAGTGGCGCTGAAGGAATGGTGATTTTGTATAGAACCCTTCCTTCCACTAGAACTCTCCCAGTGAGCCATCCGTAGAACCAGACACCTCCGACTCTGACAAACACTATGCTTTTTGCTTCCTTCGCTTTGATTCCTAGGATCTTGTAGATTATCCCTTTGAACGGGTGCAAGATGGAGATAGCGTAGCCAACGGGGGCTATGACTCCAATAGATAGGCCGAGTGAGGCCAGCCATTTGAGTACGATGTTGTGGATGCCGATGGTTTGCAGGACGGGTTCCCATAATCCAGTGATTGTCTGGAGTACCTGGACTATGCAGTAAACAATTACTGCGGCTACTATGCCCCGCAGCATCGCCTTCCCGAATCCTACCCTCTCCTTCTTGGGTTTTGTTGTTGCCCCTTCAGGTTTCACGCTCCTCATCCTCCTCTATATAGTTATCTTTGTGAATGACCAATGATATGTGCAGTAGATTTATCCTTGAATAAAAACCAGTATTTGTCAAATTTTGTTGCCAAATAAAGGGATAAAAGTTAAAATGAATAATGTATCGTCGGGCGAGACATTTATTCTGACCGCCCGACGACCAAAGGAGTATCCTCCTTTGGAATCCTCGATAACGCCCACTATATATCCCCGTCCCAGGGGCGGAGATATTTTAAGGAAGGCGTTATAAAAAATTAAGGTAAATAAAATTATGAAGAAAAATATTACACTTGAAGATGTTAAAGCGAATTTACAGATAGATGAGTATATAAAAAGGAGTACTAAGTTTTTAGAGCTTTATCATTATACTGACCACGGGATGGATCATTGCAGTCTTGTGGCGGAAAGGGCGAGATATTTAGCAAAGGAAATCGGATTATCAGAAAAAGAACAAGAGTTAGCGTCTATTGCTTCATATGTCCACGATATCGGAAATTTTTTAGATAGACAAAATCACGAATATTGGGGAGCATTATTGTTTCATAGTATATTCCAAAATGAAATACCTGCTGATGATATGGCGACAATTATGCAAGCTATTGCCACGCATGATAATTATAAGGCGAAAATAATCAATGCTGTTGCCGCTGTTGGGATGATAGCGGATAAATCAGATGTGAGGAGAAGTAGGGTGACAGAAAAGAATAAATCTCAGATTGCGGGAGATATTCATAATAGGGTTAATTTTGGTGCTACTGGTAATAAATTTGAAGTGGACAAAAAAGATAAAAAAATTACTTTAATACTGGAGATTGATACTTCTTTTGTACCGGTAATGGAATATTTTGAGATTTTCACTTATAGAATGGTTCAGTGTAGAAAAGCAGCTCAATTTTTGGGTTATAAATTTCAATTAGTTATTAACGACTTCAAGCTTCTTTAGAAAAGATTTTAAGAA
>JAPLYH010000036.1:25839-28653 GCA_026395615.1 Candidatus Parcubacteria bacterium
TTATTTACAAATAATCAATAATATTGTAGGAATACTATTAGGAGGTGGTTCTCATGTCTGCTGGTAGCGGAGGGTGCGGATGCGGTAATGGTTGCGGGGCTGAGAGATACGGAGAGAAAGGATGTCGGTGCAGGAGAAGAAGAATTGGTATGGCGATACGGAATTTCTTGATCTTCGTAGCCATAGCCACCATTGTCGTAGGTGGAATGACTCTGTTGTTGAGTGCGCTTCTGCACTACTCTCCAGCTGGATAGAGTAGTCTTAGGGAATATTATTCCCCTGATTAGCTAGAGGTTGGCGGCGGGTGCGGAGTCTCAGAAGGAATTCTCGTAAAGAGGTCGCCAATGGGACTACCACCGTGAAGGGACGACTCGGTCGCCCCTTTTCTTTTTATATTAAAGTTTTGAAAGAAATTGTTTTTTCGGATTCTCGGAAGCGGGCTTTTTTCTCGGAATATCAAAGCAAACTTAGCGGTTCCACATCTACTGACCAATCAGGGGTAATCAATTCCTGAATTATTTTTTTCTCAGCGGAGCTTTCTGGTTTTATTTTCATTATCAAATGCCAAAAATATTTATTTTTTATTTTTGGCGTTAATGCTGGAGCTGGCCCTAACATTCTAACCCCGGGAATCGCTTTTTGGACTTTTCTTTTTAGTTCAGCTGTTTCCCTTTTGGCAGCGTCTAAATTTTTATGAGAAAATGTCAATTTTATGATTTCTGAGAAAGGTGGATAAAAAAGCGATTTGCGATGCTTTATTTCTTCCGCAATGAAATCGTTAAAATTATTATTCTTTAAAAAATTGAATAAGCGTAAATCCGGATTATAGGTTTGGATTAAAGTTTCTTTTGCCAAGAAAGATATTTTTTGGATGATTTGAGCTAAACGTTCGGGAGATCTGTATTCTGGCATATTGAATAGCGGGTCAGCCAGAACAATGGCAGCAAGAGAAATATCTTCTGGCGCTAAATTCAATGAAAATAGTAATTGAGTTCCTATCAAAACATTATATTTTCCTTTTGCAAAATCTTGTTCTATTTGTTCTTGTTCTTTTTTTGTTGGCGCTATATCGCTGTCTATAATAACAGGATTAATTTTATCTTTCCCGATTTTTTTTAATTCCTCAATTGCTTTTTGAGTTCCAGATCCCACGTATTTTATTCTCCAACTTTTGCATTTTGGGCAAACAGCTGGCGGAATCATTGTTTTTCCACAGTAATGGCAGGCGAGCAAATTAGTGCGAGAACCCAATGTTTTGTGATAAACCATTGGACTTTCGCAGTCCTGGCATTTTATAATATGTCCGCAATCCCGGCATAGAATCGCGGTTGCCGAGCCTTTGCGATTCATAAAAAGAATTGCTTTTTTGTTGTCAGAAATTGTTTTTATCAATTTTTCTTGAAGCTCTTCGCTGAAAATTGAAAAATTGGATTTTCTGATTTCCTCTTTCATATCAACAATACTGATATTCAGATCAGATTTTTGTTTTGTCGCCTGGCGCAAGAATTCATATTTTCCTTGTTGAGCGCGAAGTATAGATTCAAGAGATGGGGTACGGCTTCCAAGTATTATTTCAGAGTTAAGAATTTCAGCCAATTTAAGGGCTACTGTTCGGGCGTGGTACTTAGGGTGTTGGTCCCACGATTTATAACTTTCGTTTTCTTCTTCATCTAAAATTATTAATCCTAAATTATTGAACGGAAGAAATAATGAAGTTCTTGTCCCGATTACTATATCTACTTTCCCTTGATTAACTTCTTGCCAATATTTTTTTTCCTGGGAACCTTTGATATCACTGTGAAAAGCTATTGTATTTTTTGAAATTTTTTCGAGGTGTGGCAGATATTTAGAAATTTGACCGATTTCTGGAACTAAAAATAAGACTTGTTGATTCTGTCTAATAGTTTTTTTTATTATTTCAAGATATTTTTTTACTCTTTCCTCAGAATAAAACAGAATAGGAAGGAATTTTTTATTTTGTTTTTCAATGGCAGAATGGCTATCAGAAATTTTTTGAATGACAGGTTTTTTACTTCGTAGAATATTTTTCGGAATAAACAATTTTAGCGCGATTCCAATGGGGGAGATATAATAATCGGAAAGCCATTGGCACAATTCCATTTGATATTGATTGATAATAGGTCCATCCGAAATTATTTTTGAAATCGGTTTGAGTTTGAAATAGTCTTTTTTGATCTGTATTTTTATATTCTCCAATGGCTCAACGCTTTTTACGATTGCTTTTATTTCTGATTTTCCCAAAGAAGCTAAAACCAAAGCGCCGACTTCCGGTCTTTGGCTTGAAAAATATGTAAGCGTTTGAGAATTTAAAGAGGCAATTTTTACCAAAGGTATTACCTCAATTATAAACATAAAAACACAGAGTTAATGTGTTTTCAGTATAATTCCAAGTTATATTGCGGTCAATTTTATAAAAATAAATCCCTTATTATTAAGAAGGGACGTATGGGGCCACACATCCTTCTTTCGAAGGCAGGGCCCCATACGCGGTGTGGTGGCTATCCGCAAGGAGGTTAGCGGAAGAGCAGCTCATCGGGGCTGCACTTTTATTATTACTCCATTTTAAAAATTTTGTCAAGATGTTGATATCTAATTTTTGACAATTTAAAGGTATAGGGTAGAAAGAAAATATAGAACTGTTGTTTCCCAATTGAATACGCGCATGAGCGAAAGGAGAGGATGATGGGATTCAGAGAGACTAGGAAGAAAGGGCGATTGGAGGTTATTGCCGGATGTATGCGTTCCGGCAAAACCGAGGAACTTATCCGAAGATTGGAACGACTCCGGATAGGG
>JAPLYH010000001.1 GCA_026395615.1 Candidatus Parcubacteria bacterium
AGGAGGGCTTCCGCCTATTAAAATTCATTGTTCGGTTTTAGCAATAGACGCTCTCCATGAAGCTATTTATGATTATTTGAAAAAAAATAAGAAAAAGATTTCAAGCAATCTTGAAAAAAGACATAAGGAATTGGAAAAAGACAAGAAACAGATAGAAACAAGATATAGTGATTGGATACATCAAGAAGAAGAGCTTCATAATCGGGATGATTAAGGTAAAAAATAAAAAAGTTATATTAGGAATGTCTGGAGGAGTTGATTCTTCGGTTTCTCTGTTTCTTTTAAAAGAACAAGGTTTTGATGTTGAGGGGGTAAGTTTAAATCTTAATTTGTCAAAGCGAGCTCAGAAAACAGCAGGGGAAGTTTGTAAAAAATATGATGTCCCGCATTATGTGGTTGACGCTTCAAAAGATTTTCAGAAAAAGGTTGTTGGATATTTTTTAAAAACCTTAAAAGATAATAAAACTCCGAGCCCTTGTCTTTTTTGCAATCAGCTCGTAAAAATACCGGCTCTTCTTGAGTTTGCGAAGAAAAGAAAAGCAGATTATATAGCTACTGGCCATTATGCAAAGGTGATAAAAAAAGAAAGAGAATATGAACTTATTTGTCCGAAAGATACAAATAAAGATCAGACATATTTTTTAGCATTTCTTTCCCAAAAACAAATTTCTAAGATGATTTTTCCCTTGAGCAATTTAACCAAGAAAGAAGTTTATCAAATCGCTAAAAAACAAAATATCAAGCACCTTTTAGAACAAAGTCAGGACCTGTGTTTTGTTGAAGAAAAATCATTACCCGATTTTTTAGAAAGAAATATAAAGAATAAGCCCGGGAAAATATACAATACAAAAGGAGTTTTATTAGGGGAGCATAAGGGTTTGCATTTTTTTACTAGAGGACAGAGAAAGGGAATTAATTTGCCGGGTGGACCATTTTGGGTAGTTGACTTTGATAAAAAAAAGAATAGTTTGATAGTTAGTAATAATAAGAATGAAAAAAGTTTTTTTTCAAAAGAATTAGAGTTATCAGGCGTTAATTTTATTTCAAGTAATCCTCCTGATAAAAAAACAAAGATTTTAGTCAGAACCAGGTTCAGGCAGCCGTTAGTTAAGGCGAATTTGTCAATAAAAAATGATAGAGCTAAATTAGTTTTTGATACTCCGCAGAGGTCAGTAACTCCGGGACAAATAGCTGTTTTCTATGCTTTGCCCAAAGGAGAGATTTGTTTAGGAGGAGGAATAATAGAATTAATTAAATAAAGTTATGCTTTCAATAAATGATTTAAAAATAGGAGTTATTTTTATTTTTGAAGGACAGCCCTATCAGGTTTTAGAATTCAAACACGTCCATGTAGGCAGGGGAGGCGGAGGCACTAGT
Source organism: Candidatus Parcubacteria bacterium (assembly GCA_026395615.1). Lineage (GTDB taxonomy): Bacteria > Patescibacteriota > Minisyncoccia > Minisyncoccales > PEYH01 > PEYH01. Next base: position 1,378 of record JAPLYH010000001.1, read on the forward strand.
TTACAGACAAAGATAAGGAATCTTATTAATGGAAAAGTTGTCGCTAAAACTTTTAAACCTTTGGATTGGTTTGAGGAAGCAAATCTTGAATGGAAAGAAATGAAATATGTTTATAATCATCGTGGAGAGTTTTGGTTTTGTGACCCTAAAGATCCGAGCAAAAGGACAATGTTAGAAGAATCAACATTGGGAGAAGGAAGAAGGTTTCTTAAAAAAGACACGATAGTAAGGGCAATGATTTTTAATGACCAAATAACAGGAGTTGATTTGCCTATAAAAATGGAATTAAAAGTAATTGAAGCGCCTCCGGGGATTAAAGGAAACAGCGCTCAGAGCGGAACAAAGATCGTTGTTTTAGAAACAGGCGCAGAAATAAAAGCCCCGCTTTTTATTGAGGAGGGGGATATTATTAGAATTAATACAAAAA
>JAPLYH010000038.1 GCA_026395615.1 Candidatus Parcubacteria bacterium
CCCTCTATGTAAAAGGGTTTTTAAGTTAAGTGAACTCAAAAGAAGAATCCTCGCGGGGGGACAGATGTTGACCCGCGAGGATGGGGTGAAGTAGTGATGTTGTCAGGCAAGCTTCTTGCGGCACACGCCACAGAACTTCGCGCCGAGGCCCAACTGTATTGAGTGCCCTAATGGGCAACAGAGATCTTCGTGTTCCTGCCGATATATGAGATTGGCATCTTTCCTTGATGCCGGGAGCTTCGTGCCACACTGATTGCACCATTTCCCCACGTCTCCGAATTCGGCTTTGCACTTCGGACATTTCCTTTTCATCCTTTCTCTTTCCTCCTCCCTCTTTGTAGCTGGATCGACTCTTGATTGCAGAAACCTTCGTCCATCACTCCACTTTTTATTTTTACAATATTTGGCGCATAAAGTCAAGTTTGAAAATAGTTTTGTGATTGAAAATTCTTTGATAAGTTGATTAATATAATATAGTGAGTTGAGGGGTGAAGTAAAATATGATAAATTAAACCTGTAAAGAAGATGTCTAAATAAGTGTGAATGCAAAATGGACTGGTCTAATCATTCGGGATTTCTATTTAAAAGACGATTTAAATATAAACAGCAATCTCAAGAATTGTTTATACTTCTCCCTCCTTGGGGAGGGCGTTTGTGTCTTAATTTGTTTCTTAGAAAAGCTGTATTTAAAAAAGGGTGTTCAGTTTTGGAATATGAATTTCCTAGAAATATTTTGTCGTCAGATTGGGAGCACACACTAAATTATTTTAATTTTGTTCGTGAATTAGTTTTTAGAGATGTACAAAAATTAAAAGATAAATATAAATTTTCAAAAATAAGCGTTGTTGGAGTAAGTCTTGGCTGTATTAACGCTTGTATGATTGCTAATAATAATGAGTTGAATATTCTATGTTTAGTGGTTCCGGGTAATTGTCTCGCCGAAGTATTGTGGTACGGAGCTGCTACTCAAGAAATTAGAAAAGATTATGAAAATAAAAAAGTTACTCTCAAAGATTTAAAAAATTATTGGTATAATTTAGATCCTGAAACTAATATAAAAAATTTGCGAGCGGAAAAGGTTTTAGTTTATGTCAGTAAGGCAGATAAAGTTATTCCTTTTTATAATGGCAAAACATTGATTGAAAAAATTAAATTTTATAAACACCCTATTTTTTACAAAATACATAAAAATTTAGGGCATAATGCAACTGGGTTGTTATTTTATTTAACTCCCAATAAATCTCTTTTTAACTAGTTTTCTTATTCAAATTTAAAATTACGATGCCGGGTGGCGTAATTTTTATGAAACGCCGAAACTCACGCCAGATATAGGTAATCTCACTACGATGCCGGGTGGCGTAATTTTTGGGAGAGTTTTCCACAATACATTTTCCTTGAAAAGTGGTAAAATGTAGTAATACAAAAAAGAGCCGTTTTGTGCTGGAGATTGATGCTGCAGCATAGTTCGGTGATAAAAAGGTCGGAGCGAACTTAAATTAAAATTAAAATAATAATATAAAAATATGATGGAAGCATGGACAACAATAGCTTGGTTAGGAATAGAAAAATTTTGGCTAGGGTTTATAGATTTTCTTCCTAGATTAATTTTAGCGTTTGTGGTTTTTATTATTGGCTGGTTAATAGCTGTTGCCATTGGACGTATTATTCAGGAAGTACTAAAGAGATTACAACTTGATAAACTTTTCCAAATTAGAAAATGGACAGATGTTTTGGAAAAAGCAGAATTTAATGCTAAACCTTCCGAATTTATCGGATCTATAATTAAATGGATTCTTGTGATAGTTGTTTTATCCGTATCTGTTGAAGTTCTTGGTTTACCTCAATTTAGTTCTTTCTTAGGCGATGTAGTTGATTGGTTGCCAAATCTTTTGGCCGCTATATTAATTTTTGTAGCCACCGTTATTATCGCTTCTATTGCTGAAAAATTAGTCAGAGCTGGTATTCGTGGAGGCAAAGTTGATTACAGTAAATTAGCAGGAACAATTGCCAGATGGGCTATTTGGATTTTTGGTATATCTGCAATTTTAATTCAATTAGGAATTGGAAAGAGCTTGATTTTGGTTTTATTCCAGGGCATAGTTGCCTTCCTTGCCATAGCCGGCGGTTTGGCATTTGGTCTTGGCGGAAAGGAATCAGCTGCTAATTTTCTCCGCGACATTAAGGAAAAATTCTCGAAGTAATTTAATTCACATAAAGGGCTTGACAAGGTTTTAATTTTTGATACACTGTTTTGTAGCTATGATAAATAGTATTAACGAATATATAAGGAACAGACAAGGAAGCGGCACATGATGCGTTTTGATTTTGATTCTCAAAAAGCCGCTTTACTTGGAGCGGTTTTTTGATAGAAATATAGAAAGACAGATGGGTAAGTCCCTTGAAAAATAAATAATGAAAGTTAAGGAAGTTTAAAAAGGAGATCGAGGTAATTTTTATTTTTATGGGCAGATGGTGGATGCCTTGGGACCGGAAGGCGATGAAGGACGTGGCGTGGCTGCGATAAGCTTCGGTGAGGTGCCTAGCAACCTTTGACCCGAAGATGTCCAAATGGGGAAACCTAACATTGTAAACCAATGTTGCGTACTGCTTGCAGTACGAGCGAAACCTGGAGAAGTGAAACATCCCAGTATCCAGAGGAAAAGAAAACAAAGTCATTGTTTATCAATGACACATTCCTTTAGTAGCGGCGAGCGAAACAGGAATTAGTCCAAAAAATCTTGTGCTTGCATGAGATTTGGTTGTAGGGAAATTTCGTCAGGATCTTGCCCTCTATGCTTTATGCTTCGGCATGTGCTTAGAGGGCTGGATTGCTGAGGAAGTAATTCATAAAATTGTTAGTTGAATGCTCTGGAAAGAGCAGCTAAAAAAGGTGATAGCCCTGTAAGCGAAAACGATTTTATGCTTCTTGAAATTTTTCCTGAGTACCGCCGGACACGACAATTTGGCGGGAATCAAGCTGAACTATCAGCTAAGACTAAATACTAACCGGTCACCGATAGTGAACCAGTACCGTGAGGGAAAGGTGAAAAGTAGCCCGGTGAGGGCGGTGAAATAGTACCTGAAACCATCTTGCCTACAATGAGTCAGAGCCCCCCACTAATTTTGCATCTGAAGAACAAGATAATCTTTAGATAAAATTTTATTTTGTAAATATTTCGCGACGCGAGGGCGAATAGCCCTGCCCTATTCGGGCAAGCGTCGCAAAAGAATTCGGAGGCAAAATTAGTGGGGGGTCATGGCGTGCTTTTTGCAGAACGAGCCAACGAGTTATAGTACACAAATCGACAAAGCCCCTCTGGGGCGCAGTCATAGGGAAACCGAGTATTAATAGTGCGTGGCCGATTTATCGGCTAATTGTGTGCTATAGACCCGAAGCCAAGCGATCTTGCCCTGGGCAGGATGAACCTCGCCGAAAGGTGGGGGGAGGTCCGAACCCGTAGGTCGTGCAATTCCTTGGGATGACCTAGGGCAGGCAGTGAAAAGCTAATCGAGCTTGGTAATAGCTGGTTCTCCCCGAAATAGCTTTAGGGCTAGCTCTCCATATTTTTCTGGGGGTAGAGCACTGGATGGAATTTCTTGGACTTGTCCGGATTTTCCAACCAAACTCCGAATACCAGAATGTTTTTTATGGGGAAGTCAGTCTACGAGGGCTAAGCTTCGTAGACAAAAGGGAAACAACCCAGATCCTTATCTAAGGTCCCTAAATTTAAACTAAGTGCATCCAAGGAGGTGAGATTCTTTCGACAGCTAGGAGGTTAGCTTAGAGGCAGCTATCCTTTAAAGAGTGCGTAACAGCTCACTAGTCAAAGGATCTTGCGCCGAAGATTCACGGGGCTAAAGTTTAATACCGAAGATAGGAATGTCAATGCTTTTGGCGTTGACGTGGTAGGGGAGCGTTCTCTCGACACTGAAGCCAAATTGTGAAGTTTGGTGGAGTTGAGAGAAGTGAGAATGTTGGCATGAGTAACCACAATTCCGATGCAAACTCGGAACACCGTAAACCCAAGGTTTCCTTGGCAATGACAATCAGCCAAGGGTTAGGCGGACCTAAGGGGAAGCCGAAAGGCGTACTCGAACGGACAGCCGGTTAATATTCCGGCCCTCCGATTCTTTTTCAAGAAAGTGCGGAATTTAGTAAGCGGGGCGAGTTATTGGATTCGCGTTGTCAATCTAAGCTTTTGCAAGGGTTGACAGGAAATCCGTCTTTGGACGGATGAACTCCGCTGAGCAAATTTCCTAGAAAAGCTTTCAAGAGCTAAAAGAGTTGGAACCGTACCAAAAACCGACACAGGTGGGTGGGCGTTAGTGTGCCAAGGTGAACGAGTGAAACTTCGTAAAGGAACTCGGCAATCAAGTGACCGTAACTTCGGGATAAGGTCCGCCACCTTCGGGTGGCCGCAGTAAAAGTTTACCTGGCGACTGTTTAGCAAAAACACAAGTCCCTGCTCAACTCGCAAGAGGATGTATAGGGGCTGAGGCCTGACCAGTGCTGGAACGTTAACCTCGCCGGTCGTATGCTTTTGCGTACGGCTGAGTGAGCGAAGCGCCAGTAAACGTCGGCGATAACTATAATCGTCCAAAGGTAGCGTAATCCCTTGCCAGGTAAGTTCTGGCCCGCATGAATGGCTTAACGACTGGGGAGCTGTCTCTACGAAGTGCTCGGTGAAAATGCAGTTCCGGTAAAGATGCCGGATACTTGCGGCTAGACGGAAAGACCCCGGGAGCTTTACTATATCTAGATATTGGTCTTTGGTTTTGGCTGCAGAGAATAGCGGGGAGGCTTTGAAGCTTCGCTTTCGGGCGAGGTGGAGCCGTCAGTGGAATACCCGTCTTTCAAAACCCTAGTTCTAACCCGCCTTCGGGCGGGGACAGTGTCTGGTGGGTAGTTTAAGTGGGGCGCTTTTCTCCTAAAAAGTAACGGAGAAGTTTATAAGGTCAGCTAGCTCCGGATGGAAATCGGAGTGATTGTGCAAAGGCATAAGCTGGCTTTACTGCAAGACGGATATGTCAAGCAGTCTCGAAAGAGGAACTTAGTGAACCGACCTTGGTTTATAGAACCGAGGAAGATCATCAAACAAAAGTTACCCCGGGGATAACAGGCTAGTAGGGCCCGAGAGTCCATATCTACGGCCCTGTTCGGCACCTCGATGTCGGCTCATCACATCCTGGGGGTGAAGCAGCTCCCAAGGGTATGGCTGTTCGCCATTTAAAGTGATACGCGAGCTGGGTTCAGACCGTCGTGAGACAGGTTGGTCCCTATCTACCGCAAGCGACGAGGATTGAGGGAAGTTGCAGATAGTACGAGAGGACCTCTGCGAACTAACCTCTGGTGTACCAGTTGTCCTGCCAAGGGCATTGCTGGGTAGCTAAGTTAGGACAGGATAACCGCTGAAAGCATATAAGCGGGAAGCCCCTCCCAAGATTAATCCTCTTAGACAGGTTGGAGATCACAACCTTGATAGGCCTCAGATGTAAGCTCTGTAAAGAGTTTAGTCGAGAGGTACTAATTAGTCATTAATATATTGATACCTCGATTTCCTTTTTAAGAGTCCTTAACAAGAAAGCGTAGTTACTGTAAGGGGGCTATACCGGAAGTGCTCCACCCGATCCCATACCGAACTCGGAAGTGAAATCTTCCAGGGCCGATGATAGTCCTTCGGGGCGAAAGTAGGTAGCTCTCTTACAGTGACTATGCTTTTTAGTTTCTCAGACGATTTTCAAAAATTTAAATTTGTCTTCGGGGCACGGTAGGTATCCACATATGCAGTGACTATGCTTTTTAGTTTCTCAGACGATTTTTAAATTAGTCCTCGGGGCACGTAGGTATTGCAACGCCACCCGGCATCGTAATTTTTTTGAAATGTAGGAAGCCACGCCAGATAAGGGGAATCTCACTACGATGCCGGGTGGCGTAATTTTTTTACACCATAAAATATAGTTTTTGTCCCACGCGCCCCGGCCGCGTAATTTCTAAAGTTGACAGGAAGTTGCGTTTAATATAATATGTAAATCAGTACCCCGTTGGTTAGCGAGCGTCAACAGAAGAAACATCTTCGCCGGAACTCGCGCGACACGGGTACTCAACGAGAAATCGGGGAGAGGTAACCAACGGGCCATTGTCAACCAATCGCCCTCTCCCCTCAGCGCCTTCTGCGTGCTAGAAAAGCATGTTTAGAAGGTGCTTTTTCATTTTCACCCTTCTTTTTTTTATTGAGCGGTGCTAATATTATCTATTAACATCTATGTTTTTTAATAAAAGGAACAATAAAATATTAGTTATAATTTTAGTTATTTTCATTGCTCTTGTTTTTATTTTTTTTCACCGACCAATCAGGTCTGTTTTTAATTCAATGAGCAATTCCCTGGAATTATGGTTTTGGGATAAGGGTCAAAAAGATTCTGGTTTTTGGTTAGGGTTTTTCAATGCTTCAAATCTTGTCAAAGAAAATCAGAATTTAAGAAATGAAAATCAGGCACTATTAAAAAATCTTACGGAATTGAATAAATTCAAAGAGGAAAATGAAAGATTAAGAACAGTTTTGGATTTAGGATTGATAAAGGATTTTAATCTTAGAGAAACATCAATTTTATCAAAAGATGTATCAGGGGATTATATTATTATAAACAAAGGGGAGAAGGATGGAATTAGAAACAAAATGCCAGTTATTACTTTTGAAAAAGTTTTAGTTGGCGAAGTAACAGAAGTTTTTAATAATTCTTCCAGAGTTCGTTTGATTACAGATTCTGGGGTAAAATTCGGTGTGAAAATAGCAGATACCGATATTCAGGCGCTTGCCAAAGGAGAGAGCAATGGAAATTTATCTTTAGATTTAATACCAAAGGATTTGGAAGTTCCAATTGGGGCACTAGTTTCTACCAGCGGCCCTCTTGAAGGCGGTTATCCGTCTAATCTTTTGATTGGGACAATAAGTGAAATAAATAACGCAGACCAGGAGCCGTTTCAAAAAGCAAAAGTGGATGTTTTCTTTAAAACTCAAGAAGAGACATTATTATTTGTAATTACTGATTGATGCAAACAATAAAAGCTATTATTTCGTTTATCGCTTTTTATTTCTTGGCTATTTTTCAAGTCAGCTATTTGACTCATTTCAAAATAGTTGGCGGATTATGGAATCCCGTATTAATC
>JAPLYH010000048.1 GCA_026395615.1 Candidatus Parcubacteria bacterium
AAATCAAAAAGATGATAATTTTTTGCTAATTGCTGGTCTTTAATTATAATATCGGACATCACCTTTGAGTGTTCAAAGTTTTTTAATCCGCACTGGTGAATAATTTCAAAATTTTTGAGCAAATCAGGTAAAGCGGTAAGAAGTAATTCATTAAGGACTTGCGCTCCTTGTGAACCGCCCCATACGAATATTACAGGTTTTTCTCCTGATAAATTGAATATCTGTTCATCTTCCCCATCCTCTTTTGTTAGTAAGTTTTTTCTTATCGGGTTTCCTAAGCAAATAATTTTTGATGCAGGAATATTTTCAATTGTTGTTTCTGGAAATGAGGTGAAAATAGCAGTGGCTTTTTTGGCGAACATTTTTGTTGTTTTTCCAGGAATAATATCCGATTCGTGAATAAAAAGCGGTATTCCCAATATCTTCGCAGCAAAATTAACCGGTAAAGCGCCAAATCCTCCCTTGCTGAAAATAATATCAGGTGAAATTATTGAAACATATATCAATGATTGAACAAACCCAATAGGAATTTTAAATAATATATCAACAAAATTTTGGACAATACTCTTCGGAGTAATATATCTCCTTATCTTTCCAGCTAAAATTGATTTCATTTCAACATTTTCTTTCCTGAGCAGTTCCTTGGTTACTTTTCCTTCAGGTCCGATAAAATAAATTCTTAAATTTTTATCTTTAATTTCGGGAAGGTTTTTCAATTCTCTGATTATGGCAATTATCGGGAAAAGGTGGCCGCCCGTTCCCCCACCGGTAAAAATTATTTTCATGTTTTTATTTGATTTAAAAAATCTTTTTAGCATATTTTGATATATTTAAGAGTATTCCTATCGCAATTAATTCAACGACTAAATGAGAGCTCCCATAACTGACTAATGGCAAAGGTATTCCTGTTAATGGCAATATTCCCATCATAGCGCCAATATTTATAAGAGCTTGGGCGGTTATCCAGATAGTGATGCCCACTGCCATAAGTTTAAAAAATATATCAGATGATTGTTTGGCTACTTTAAGTCCTTGCCAAGCGAAAACCAAAAAAAGAGATATCAAAATTAAGGATCCAATAAACCCTGCCTCTTCTGCAAAAACAGCAAAAATACTGTCAGTCATAGGTTCTGGCAAAAAACCGGCTTTCTGGACGCTTAAACCCAGTCCTTGTCCCATTATTGCTCCTGAACCAACAGCAATCAGCGCTTGTTTTACTTGATATCCTACTCCCAGGGGTTGTGCATCGGGACGAAGAAATACCAATAATCGATTAAGACGATATGGAGCTATTTTAATTAATATGCCTAATACGCCTACGCCGCCTAAAATTAACAGACCAGTTTGCCATAAAGGGGTACCGGCGCAAAAATACATTGACATAGTTATAGCTGCGATACTTACCAAGGTTCCGATATCCGGTTGTTTTATTAATAAACCGCAGACGATTCCTAATATTACAATAAATGGAAGCAATACTCGGAATCCTTTTTTATCTTGTTCTTTATGTTTTGTAAGCCAGGCGGACAGATAAATAATAAATGCGAGTTTTAATAATTCAGACGGCTGGATAACTATTGGTCCTAACGCCACCCATCGTCTCGCTCCTCCTATGAACACTCCGATTTTTGGAAGGAATACTAATACCATAAGTACAATAACCGCTAAAATCGCAGGGAGACAAAGTTTTTTTAAATAATTCAGGTTGATTTTATAAGCTATAAATCCAAGGATTATTCCGGGAATATATCCAAAGAGCATTTGATGTATTAGATAGTAAAAAGAATTGCCTGTTATTTTTTGAGATACAGTTATAGAAACGCCGGTTAAAATAGCAAAACCCAAAATTAGCAAAAGAGAAATATTTGCTAAAAGCACAAAATTTGGATGGTTTTTTTGCTTTTTCATTTAGATAATTGTTTAACAAATTTTTGGAATTGTTCTCCCCTATCTTTATAATCTTTGAATATTCCAAAACTGGCAGCTCCTGGGGATAATAAGCATACTTCTTGAGGTTCTGTATTTCTATAGCAAGACCTTACCGCTTCCTCCATATTTTTTACTAAGATAAATTTTAAACCCGCTCCCTTTTTTTCTTTAGATAATGCTTGCTTTATTCTCTTTCCTGAAGGCGGAAAAAGAATTATTGTTTTTACATTATTTTTAACTACTATTTTTGCCAATTCAAAAAAATTTAAATTCCTTTCATAACCGCCTAAGATTATAGTTTGCGGTTTAATCGCTTTTATCGCGCATATGGCAGCAATTGGCTCGCTGGCAAAACTATCATCATAAAAATTAATTCTTTTGAATTTTCCAAAAAATTGCAAACAATGTTTTTGGGTTTTATATTCTTTTATTGATTTTCTTATTTTACGAACAGGAATTTTTAATAAACAGGCAGTACATACCACTGCCATAATATCGTAAATAAAATGTTCTCCTTGCAAAGGAACATCTTTTAATTTAATAATTTCATTCTTTTTGAAAAATATGGCTTGTTTTGTAAAATAGCAGTCATTTTTAGGATTTTTACCGAAACTAATTTTTTGGCTCAAAACCTTTTTCGCCAAATTTTTCAATTCAGGAGAATCATTGTTAAAGATAAAGAAATCATTGCTCTTTTGCCAAAGAGTGATATTTGTTTTGGCTGAAAAATATTCTTTTATATTTTTATAATAATCCAAATGCCCTTCATGGAAATTCAAAAATACCGCAATATGCGGACTGATTTTTAATTGCTCCAACTGATGGGCAGACATTTCAAAAACAAATGTGTTTTTTGATTTTCCGTTTTCAAAATAATTTAATGGAGGATTTCCGATATTGCCAATAAGTTCAGCTTTTTTGCTGCTGGTTTTGAGAATATTATATAGCAAAATAGATGTTGTCCCCTTTCCCTTTGTTCCTGTTATTCCTATTGTTTGTTTCGAATATCTGTCTAGAAAAATTTCTGTTTGAGATGTAATTATTTGATTTTTTGAAAGATAGGGCAAAATTATCTTTTTTGGAACTCCTGGAGTTTTAATGATTATGTCGTATTCTGTTATTGATTTAAGATAGTTTTTCCCAAGATGAAGTTTTATATTTCTATCCTTGCTTATTATCTTTTTAAAACTTTCAGGCAATTCTTTTAAAGTTGTTTTATCCGCAAGCCCGATATTTTTATCGGGGAATTGTTTTCGCAGAAATCTAAAACTGGACTCCCCTTCTCTGGCCAGTCCTAAAATTAATATTTTTTTATTAGCGAAATTCATAGCTTTATATTAAAAAAAAAAACAAAAATTGACGAGATATTTATATTTAAAAAGCAATAGGCCACAGTTATCGCTAACCGTGGCCTTACGCAACTGACTTTCAGCCGGATGGGTTTTCCTCCACTATCCAACTTTGATTGTATGTCGCTGTTTGATTGCGACCACAACCCCGGACAAAGGCCAAACAATGAATGCCCATCCGAAGAAATAGGCAAACGCCCAAGCCCAGTGTTCGTGCAACGGACGAAAGATGCCGTTGAGGATGATCGCGGTGAAGATCGGGGTAAACACGGGGATCCCCCTATGAAAGAACCACCAATCGTCAGCCGCCCTGAGTCCTTCAATGAACCAACCCAAGAAGATGTTGAGGAACTTGAAGTACTCCTCAATACTTTCTTGCCACCAGGTGCCGAAATCCCTTCTACTTTTCATGTCGCTTCCTCCTCGCTTTATATGGGTTTTGTGTCAGTACGTATCTTATAGTATACCAAGAAATATGTCTTTAGTCAATGATACGGCGAGTCAGAGTTTTAAATTTTACTAAGAGTATTGGCAATTGTTTTTGTTTTTTCGCTTTTTTAAGAGATAAAGAAAAAGCAGAAATATTTTCCTTTGTTGTGCCAACGCAATCAAATGGCTTAAACTTCTTGTTTCCGATTAATTGTTCCATTAAAGGAATGAGTTTTTTATCTTCAAAAAGATTTTTATTAAATATTCTTATTAATTTTTTTTCTTCCATGAACGGGTATAGGGCAGTAAAAACAAATAAACATTTTGCGCACTGACCGCACCATCCATTAGAACCCCCTTTTATTTTGTAGGCATTATTACAGCTTAAAAAACTTGAATGATATTTTTTCAGTTTGGAAAATTTTTTAGCAATTTCAAGTTCTGAGAATTTTCTTAATGGGCTATAAATTTTGACATCTTTAAGCAAATATTTTTTTGTGTAATTTTGTATGAGTTTTTCAAAATCAATACTTTTTGACCATTGGTGATTTATCCATTTTCCTTTATATTTTACGTTTCCTTCATTAGCACTTTTTTCCCAAGAAAAAACGACTGTTTTATAATCAAATATATTTGCCAGGAATATTCCTAAAAACGAGAGAAAAGCGGAAAAAGGAACGTGTCCATTTAAAAATCCTTTTTTATTCAATGTAAAAAGTTTTTCATCTAATTTTCTTTCAATAAAAATATTTTCCCTTAATCCTGCGATTTTAATAATATCTTTTTGGGGCTTGAAAGCATTTAAAACAAATGTGCCGAGATTTTTTTGGCGCTTTTTAAACATCTCAATTGTTATTGGAGCATCCTTCCCTCCGCCAACAGGAATCAAAACTTTTTTATCGTTTAATTTTTTATTAGAAACATTAAATCTAGATTTGCTTTTACTGGTTATTATTTTTATAAAATCAGGTTTTGTGAAATCAATTTTGTTTTCGTAAAAATATTGACCCATCCCATTGATAATAATCTTTTCCAGGAAAGCAATTTGATTTTTATCCAAATTGCCAGCTTCAATGTTTATAATCGGAGAACAGGTTAATTTCCAATAATTCAGCATTTCAATCAAGCCAAGATGGAAAACGAAATTATCAATATCTTTTAATCCAGATTTTTTAATATTTTTAATAGTAACCTCTGTTTTAAAATTTAAATTTGGTTTAATCAAAAAATCAAACCAAATTTTTAAATTTGCTCCAGTTGTTTTGTAATTAAAATCCTTATAAACAAATTCTTTGTATTTTTTTCGCAGTTGTTCCGTGTTCATTTTTATGGCTGAAGTATATCTTCTGTTCTGCCGTTCACTGAAATAATAACTTGCTTAACAGAAGAAAATTGTTTTAAGGTTTCAGTGATCTGACTTCTAATAGCGCTTACTCTGCAAGAACCGCCCACTTGGAATTCGATTTGTTCGTCAAAATCAATTTTAGCCACACCATTTTCTATTGTTAGTTTTTGAATTTTGACATTTGGATTTATGCTCGTAAAAAACTTATCATTTGTTTCTTTTTGAGTAGGGCCTTTTAATAATTCTTCTATTGCAGCTCGGGCAATCGCCGATGTTTTTGGAACAATTCTTTTAACCGGGAAAACTTTGTTACAAGAAAACTCCGGATCTAAATCGCTGTTATTAAAAAATACATTAATCTCCATAGAATCAGTCGGAGAGATGATAATCGGTATTTCTATACTTTTATCGTTTTCCGGAAGTCCGGAAGGATTATCTTTTTGAAGAACAAGAATAGCGCTGGTCGTTGCAATGGCATTATATACTAATTCACCCTTGAATGGCACAAAATCCGTAGTCATCCAATCGCTTGTTGCCTGGACATAATGAGCTGCGATTTCCTGCCTTTTATCATCAAGCAGTTTTACTGGAAAGCTTGCTTCAAAAAACCAATACCCTCTCGCAGTTCCTTCAATAGTAATGGGGCTGCTGACAATTTGATTCGCTTGGGGCGAAGTTAAAATAATTTCATTATTTGTGGTTGGCGTAGGGCTTGGGCTTGGAGTTGGTTGGGGTTCTGAATTTTTTCCAGCATTAATTAAAACTAAAATTCCCATTGCCACCAATAGGACAAAAACAGCAATAATGTTGATGATTTTACTCATTCTTTAAAAAGTTAAGTATTTTTTAATTCTATCATTTTACATCCAAATGTCTA
>JAPLYH010000014.1:0-7860 GCA_026395615.1 Candidatus Parcubacteria bacterium
AAGGTTACTCCTATCCCAATGCCAACAAAGCCCACTATTAGTAGGGTAAGTTGGTTCATATATTCTGTTGGAAAACTGGCAAATCATTTTTAATATTAATTACCAAATTCCAAATTAATTATATTTCTTGAGCAGGGCTTTTCAATCCCTGCCCTGCGACCAAAGGGGTGTCCCCTTTGGAATCCTCATCTTCCGGCAAGACCAAATCTCATTTATCTATTGGTATTTCCCGGAAGATTAAATTATTTCTATTTGATAATATCAGTAAAATGCTTATCTGTAAAGGGATTTCGCCTTATTGAGGTTTTTTCGTCTCTATCACCGTATCAATCAACCCATAGGTTTTCGCCTCTTCTGCCGATAAATAAAAATCTCTATCTGTATCTGTGCTAATAGCTTTTAATGGTTGTCCGGTGTGTTTCGCAAGAATCCTGCTAATTTTATCTCTTATTTTAATAATCTGTTTGGCGGTAATTTCTATAGCAGCCGCCTCGCCACTAACTCCTCCCGCCACTTGATGAAGTAAAATTTCACTATTTGGCAAAGCAAATCTTTTACCCTTATCTCCGGCAGCTAAAAGAACAGCTGCCATTGATGCCGCTAATCCCACACAAACAGTGGAAATAGGGCAGTTGATATACTGCATTGTATCATAAATTGCCAAGCCCGCAGTAACCGAACCACCAGGACTATTAATGTATAACTTAATATCCTTCTTTGGATTTCTACTGGCCAAAAAAAGCATCTGGGCAATAATTGAGTTTGCACCAATATCTGTTACTGGTCCGGCTAAAAATATTATTCTATCCTCTAACAACCGGGAATAGATATCGTAAACTCTTTCTCTTTGCCCTGATTTTTCTATAACTGTTGGTATAAGGTTCATAGATTTAATTGGTTAGATTAATTATTAACTATCATTCCCTCTAGAAGCTGAAGGGTTTTTTCATCTTCTATTCTTTCTTTAAGATAAGCGTTCAACGCCTTTTGGTCAATTTGGTCTTTTATTTTCGCATTAACTGGATGATTTAGAAATCCTTGTATTTCTTTTTCCAATTCTTCCTTGGTCGCTTCAATGTTTTCTGTCTTTTGAATCTTCCCTAAAATCATAATTCTTTTTATCCTTTCTGTAACCTCGCCAGTTAGAGAATCTTCTAATTCTTTTTCGTTTTTCTTAACTTGTTTCAGATAATCCTCAAAACTAACTTTCAAAACCTGCGAAACGTTGCGCTTAATATCTTCTAACATTCTGTGTTTTTCTACGGATACCAAAATTTCCGGTACTTCAAATTCGCATTTTTCTGAAATTAATTTCAATATATCATTTCTGACCCTCCCTTTTTCCATTACTTCTTTTTCCTTCCTAATTTCTTGTTTCAAAACTCTTTTAAGTTCCTCTGGGTCATCGAATTTAATTCTATCTTTCTGTTCTTGAGGGATATTATCTTTCATTTCCTCTAATTGTTTAAACGCCTGCTCAACTTCTTCATCAGTGATAATAATTTCGCTTGATTTAATGTCTTTGATAATTTTTCTATAATCAGGCAACCCTATCTCCGGCATAATAAAAATAAAGGCCTTAAACTCTAGGGGATTATCTGGTGCTAATTTAAGAATTTCTATTTCTGGAGGGCCTATTACCTCTAATTTACTTTCCTTTATTATTTCTGGATAAATTTGATTTACTGCTGCGCTTGCAGCTTGTCTTAAAATTTCTTCCTGTCTTATATTCTTAATCGCTAAATCTCTTGGCGCCTGTCCTTTGCGAAATCCTTTAATCTCAACTTCTTTTACTAATTTGTCCGTTGTGTTCTGAATAAATTTATCAAATTCTTCAAAAGGAACGCTTACAGATATTTCTTTTTTAGTTTTACTTACTTCTTTAATGGAATTTTCCATAAATTTCAACTAAATTTTAAACAAATTCTAAACGGATAAAGGTGATTTAAAAATTATTCTTCCTTTTTAGATTTAACTTTTTTAGTTTTGACTTTCTTCGCCTTTACTTCTTTAACTTTTTTCTCTGTTTTCTCTGGTTCTATCTTCTTTTCAATTTCTTTTTCTGACTTTTCTATTGGTTCCTCTGTTATTTCTTCTGTTTCTATCGGCTTGTCAGTCCCTTCAACCTGAATATCTATTTTCCATCCAGTAAGACGAGCAGCCAACCGGACATTTTGACCACCCTTGCCAATGGCCAAGGACAATTGATCTTCAGCAACAATTACGGTGGCCTTTCCTTTTTCTTCAACTTGCACCTCTAATACTTTAGCTGGCGATAAAGCATTACTGATAAATTCTTCTACATCATCCGACCACAGAATAATATCAATTTTTTCTCCAGATAAACTATTAATTACTGCCATTACTCTTGTCCCTCTTTGTCCGACCATAGCGCCGATAGGGTCAATTCCTTCTTCATTTGTGCTAACCGCAACTTTTGTCCTGAATCCCGGCTCCCTGGCTATGCTCTTAATTTCAACCTGACCGGAAGAAACTTCAGGGACTTCTATTTCAAACAATTTTGAAACGAATTTCGGATAAGCTCGGGATAAAACAATAGTCGGTCCCTTTGGAGTGGCCTCAACACTTCTCAAATAAAGGCGTAATCTTTGTCCAACATAATAATTTTCTCCTTGTATTTGTTCTGCTGGTATAAGAACTCCAAGAGTCTTACCTATATCAAAAAATACATTAGTTCCCTCAATTCTTTGGACTACACCTGAAACAACTTCTCCTTCTTTTGATTTATACTCTTCTAAAACAGCATTTCTTTCTGCTTCTTTAAGTCGCTGCAATATAACCTGTTTAGCGGTTTGCGCTGCGATTCTGCCATAATCAGTATCTGCTTCAAGTGAAACCAAGAACTCATCATTAACTTTAATTTTGGGCTCAGTTTTTTTCGCTTCTTCGATCATTATATGTTTCTTAGAATTAAATCTGATTTTCTTTTCTTCTCCATCTAATTCTTCCTCTCTTTCTTGCTCTTCTTCTACCTCGCCAACTTCTTCTGCTTTTAATTTAAGCTCTTCTAATTCCTCTTCCGAATAAATCATATCCTTATCAACAACCTCAAATACCTGCCAAAATTTCACCCCACCGCTTTGAGGGTCAAGTTTTGCCCTGATATTTTCTCCCTTCCTATCGTTATCTTTTTTATAAGCAGCAGCTAATGCCTGCTCTATGACATCAATTATAATTTCAGAAGAAATTCCTTTTTCTTCTGCAATCTGGGAAATAGAAGAAGTGAGAGCTTTAATGTCTTCCATAATTTTTAATTAATAATTAGAAATTTAAATATGAAATACGAAATTCAGAAAAAATGGCCCAACATCGTGGACCCTTTCTGTTTTCATAATAACAAACCACTAATCTTTGTCAAGAAATAACTGACGATATTTCTATTATAATCTATAATCAAAAGCCCTGCGCAAGCGCAGAGCCTCCAGTTAGACGCATATCTGGAAAGCGTTTGTGGCAAAAATCGCCACTATTTATCCTGAAACCATACTTATGAGTGAATAAGTGGCTCCAGGATTACTGTTGATTGCGAGGCTTGACGAATACCCAGCGAGAATCACTGGACCAATGGCGTTCAGGATCGCCGCCACGAGCGCTGATTCCTCGGCCATCATCACCACGCTCGACACCGAACAGGCCAACGAGCTTGTCCGAGTAGCGAACTGGCTCCGTCCCAACAGTGAGAAACTCTCTCTTCTGTTGGTCTTCATACTGCAAGCTCAGTTGAGGAGCAGCCTCAATGGGACAGAGAGCTAAGCCGAGCTCTATAGCTCTGTCATAGATCTCTCTGCGCGAAGCCCCATCTGGAAAACCGAGTTCTTCGGTAGAAGGAGCCACCAGATCCAGCTCGACCTCCTCGGTTGCCGCAATGGAACCGAGTCTGCCGAGAAGATCATACGCCCAGACACTGATGAGAAGTCCTTTCTCTTGAAGGGTCCGACGAAAATCGTCGCCAGTCATGAGTCCTGTACCGAGCCTGATTGTCTTGAAGACTGAAAACCTAGACGAGTCACGGGCGATAGGGCTTTTCATCGCACACCTCCTAATCTGCGATACTATTTTTAATTCTCCGGAGAACTGTCCGGACAGGCTCACTCAATGTTGGTATAAAGCGAGTATTCAAAGCACATTATTATGCTCTTAATACTCGCTTCATATCTATAAAAATGATTTCTTTTAAAAGAACTTTTTATTGATATACGGTTATATTATATAACAAAATAAATAATTTGTCAATCTTATTCGCCAAATAATCTCTCTTAAAATCCTCTATAATATTAACTACCGAGATACTAACAGATTTATTTTACATAATCTTTCTAGATATTCTGGAAATGATTTATTCTTGCTTTGCGAGAAGAAAAATCTAGAACAATTGCCAGGGCATCTATTTGCCATAATGAATCTTGAGGAATACCATTCTCATCAAGCCATATTTGAGCAATTTTGGATATTTTATTCTGTTTTTGGAAATTAATTTTTGATTCAGGAGAAAATCCAGCGTTACCAGACAATGTTTTTACCTCAAAAAAAATAATTGTATCCTGTTTCCGGGCCACAATATCTATCTCTCCGATTTTAAAACCATTAATGGTTTTAAAAAAATTCCTATCCAAAATTTTATAACCTTTTTCTTCTAAATATCTCTGGGCAATATTTTCTCCGAGCTCTCCAATTTCTTTAGCATCAGGCATTTATTTTTTAAAATAAAAATTATCTCCTATTCTCATATTCAATTTTTGAGATAATCCGGCCTGTATTTCTAAAACATATCGAGAGGGTAAAGCGGGCTTATAAAGAGTGCACGAATCTGTTTTGCAGGGAGGAACATCATGCTCTATATAAATTATTTTCAAATCCTTGTCTATCCAGATAATATCGATCGGTATCAGCATATTCTTCATCCAAAAACCATAGATTCCTTGTTCTGGAAAAACAAAAAACATCGCTTCATCTTTATTTAAATTTTCTCTACCCATCAACCCTTTTGTTCGCTGCTGCGAGGTGATAGCGTACTCAATATTGAATCCAAAATCATTATAAAAAAGAATTTTTGGTTTGTTTTTTGAAAAATAAAAAGTTATGAGTATCGCTGCAACGACGAATAAAAAACAAAATGATAAGGTTGGTATTATAGAAAATTTAGACATGAAAAACTATTAAATTTTTTCTTAAAATTTTAGATTTTTCAAGGTTTGAGCAGTCAAATAATCAACAGGACAAAAATTATCAGTCAACTCCGCATAGCGAGAAAAATCTATTTTTTCTGTATCAATCATCTTTTTATCCAAATCAACTATCAGCGGAGATAATTTACTGCCAATCTCCTCATCTGAAAAATCTATCTTATTATCACTTTTATACCCGACAAAAATAATATTTTGGGCTTCAAAATTTTCCGTTGAATCAACTGCGAAAAAATAGCTATTAGGAAAAACATTTCTGAATGTTTTCATTTCTGAAAATAATAATGACGGAGAGTCGGGATTTAAACTCCCAATAATATTGGCAATAAATATTCCTTTGTCATCAAGCTTGTCACGCACTACTTTAAAAAACTCTCGTGTCGTGAGATGAGAGGGAATTGAATAAAGAGACGAATAAGCATCTCCGTATATTAAATCATATTTATTTTTTGAATCTGAAAGAAATCTTCTCCCGTCTTGAATAAAATTATTTAAATTAGAATAATCTTTTAATTCAAAAAAATCCCTTGCTAAATCAATTAATGATGGCTCTATCTCTACAACATCAACTATCGTATTTGGTAATTCTTCGGCAATGGATTTTGGAATTGTATAAATGCCACCACCGATGACAAGCGCTCTTTTGACCTCTACGCCTGTAATCTTATATAAAAAATAATATTTTGAATATTCAAAAGCATGCTCCTCCGAATCTAAAAATTTTCCTCCCCATAAGCTACGATCTTGCATAAAAAAACGCGCCGGTCTATTTTTATAAACTACATCCATTATAATATTC
This sequence comes from Candidatus Parcubacteria bacterium, assembly GCA_026395615.1. Lineage (GTDB taxonomy): Bacteria > Patescibacteriota > Minisyncoccia > Minisyncoccales > PEYH01 > PEYH01. The sequence continues at coordinate 6,004 of JAPLYH010000014.1, forward strand.
TTTCCATAAACTCCATCTCTCGCATAAACAACCCCTTGGTCAACGTAAAAAGATTGATATATAGTGATTGTTAAAAATGCAACAAACACTAAAAATGCAATCCCCAAAATAACTCTTTTTTCGGCATTAAGAACTATAAGGGCAAAAATACTGATAAATACTAAAATTAATCCCGTACCAACCATTATCTGCCAAAGACCAAAACTGGGAATAAGAACAAATCCAGAAAACAAGCTGCCGAATATACTCCCGAACGTTGACCAAAAGAAAATCTTACCCGATATTGTTCCTATACCCACATTAGGAGAAAGTGTTTCTTGTAATTTTATGGCAAAAGGGGAAAGGGTCCCCAATAAAAAACTTGGAATGAAAAATAAAACAATTGAAGAAATTAACGGACCATAGATAATTGAAAGATTTCGACTTAAGATCGGTAAAATGAACATTATAAGGAGCTGGAGAACAAAAATACTTAATCCGCTTGCTAAAATTATCCCGAAAAACCATTTTAAAGAAGGATATTTGTCGGCTAATATTCCTCCTATATAATATCCCACACTCAGAGCAGCCAATATCACTCCCAATATACTGGAAACGCTGAATATAGTATTGCCAAAATAGGGAGCCAGAATCCTGGTCGCTACGACTTCAACCACTAAAACCGCTGCCCCGGTAATAAATACCACAAGTAATAAAAAATTTCGTTTAAAAAATGACATTTTACTTTTCCCGTTTTAATAGTTCAGAGACTTTTACAAAACGATATCCTTGCGCTTTTAGATCAGTGACAATCCTGGGCATGGCCTTAGCGGTTGAGGGAGCCGAACTCCCTCCCTGCATATGAAGAACTATTATGCTGCCTGGTTTAATTTGGGACAAAACTTTCTGAATCGTATAATCAACGTTTCTATTCACCCCGTCTCCGCCAACATTATCGCCATGCACCACTAAATACCCTAAATCATTCACAGTTTTTAAATCATTATTATCGTAACATAAACCTGGAAATCGAAAAAATTTCTTGAAATTTGGCGCATATTTATTTAAAAGCGTTTCTGTTTTTTGAATTTCCTCCTTATCTTCACTATTTGGAATTGGCCTCAATTGAAAACACTTTCCTATAAACGAAGGGTGAGAATAACTATGATTACCAATTTCAAAAAGGGGATTTTTTGATAACTCTTGTGTTATTTTTGGATACTGCTCAATCCATAATCCTGTCGGGAACAAAGTCGCTGGAATCCTCTCTTGTTCTAAAAAATTTATTAGTTCTTCATTATAAAATGACTCTTTGCTGCCACTTGCCAATCTTTTTTGGTCATAAAAAGACAAATCTGCATCAAAAGTAAATGCAACTATTTTTTCTTGCGTTTCAACTCTACGCACATATCCATTGTACCTGCTAAAATCGTTCTCAATATTATTAACATCAATCTTATTTGCTAAAGATGTTATGTTTGATTCACCAAATATTAAAAGTAGGGGAAAAATTAAAGAGGCAATCATTAAATTCATAGTAAAAAAATAATCTTAGAATTTCTATATTCTAAATGGAGTAAAATACTATTTTTTGAATTTCTTGATGATATCGAAAATAGCGATAATCAAACCAATACCTATTAAGATATAGCCGATTAATCTGTTCTCTCCAAAAATAATACCTGCGATCAAAAAAACGAAAGCTAATCCTGCGAGAGGAGAAAGTTTTGCCCCTGGTCTCATTTTTTTCATGAAAATCATCAATCCTCCAATAATGGCTAACGCTACAATGGCTATTACGATATAAATTGATTGCGCATTCATAATTTTTTGTATTAATTATTTCACAAATTTGCCCTAAGCATATCGAAGGGTGGA
>JAPLYH010000014.1:7873-9295 GCA_026395615.1 Candidatus Parcubacteria bacterium
CAGCATTCAAAACACCAACATATGCCTAATAATAACGGAAAAATTAAGGCGAGTCCAGAGAAAAATCTCGATTGTATCCTACCTTACAGAGTATGGAACATAGAGAAAGGATAAAATAGGACTACATAATACGACAATGAAAATACTCCCAGAAAAAGAGGAATTCCTACAAAACACAATTCGCAACGCCATTGCGGTTAATCCGCTTGTTTCAATTCGTAGAATGCAGGAAATCGTTGAATATAATACTGGCCGGTCAATAAGTGACAAATATACATCAAAATTGATGCATAAAATTAGACGTCGAGCAGTTATTCAGTCGGATCGAAAACAAATGAATGAACGACTTGCTGAGATTAGAGAACGATTCAGAGTTATTACTGATGATTTATTCCGAACAATCTACTGGAATCCCGACTTTCTCAAGCAATACGGACTGGTACACCCATCATACAAGGAGCGACTCGCGGCGATGAAACTACTTGCTCAATTAGATCTCGCACTTTTTCATGCTGAACTTGACGCCGGAATGTTTGAAAATAGGCAGACAGCCATAGCAGACATGCTTCAGCAAGGCGTGCTGCCAAACGAACTACGAGAACAAGTTGTGGGAGTGTTCAGAACATGGAAACTGATGCCAACAAATCGAGATTGTGATGAAAGGCATATCTGCACATAACTACCTTCCGGCGTCACGTGCCGCAGCCTCTATCCACGCAGGCAGATTTTGACGACCAGAATCAGATATCCAATCGTAAGTACGATATGTTTCAGAAATTGGCCTACCAGTTTTTGTCCAAGTAAGATAATCGAATGGATTTGCTCCCTTAGTGTCCGTTCTACGATTCAGATCCAGAACGTTGTGAATATAAATTCCGAGTAGACCGTTGCCACATTTAATACTTTCTTGAATTTCATAGTTGACCCATGGCCGGTTAGCCGTTTCAGCACCAATCAAGACTACAGTTACAGAAGTTCCTTTTAATTGATCGCCAATCCATCTTTTTATTGCATCATCCCCTTGTCTTTTAATACTCTCCCATGATGCGCTATCAGTAAACCCTGCCGAAGTGTCTCCGGGGGCTAAAACAATTCCGCTATTACGGATTTGGCCGACTCGCAGGATATCACGTTCATAGTGAAAGCTAAAAAATACTTTTCTCATAATTTTAATTAACTAATAAAATATGTTACCACAAGCATTACGCCGACCATCGAGAGATAAAATAAGAGCAGTGTTCCTGAAAAAAAAGAGCGTACCCAGCCATTTCTTCCCTTACGAAATTTCTTTATATTCATCGAAAAATCCGTGTCGTTTTTTGAACTAACATCATTATAAAGTGATATGAACGATCTCTCTTGCGATAGAAAATAAGCATCGATTAACCAAAAAGTTATCACTGGCAAGTATGCTATCACGAT
>JAPLYH010000014.1:9420-10715 GCA_026395615.1 Candidatus Parcubacteria bacterium
TCGCAGAGAGAGCAAAAAGAGCGGCGACGAGTGTAACGCTCCACCCCTTGAGCAAGAATGAATTACTCGCCATTCTGTTGATAACCGCTTGAATAAAATCGAGATGTTTTAGTTTATTTTCTGAGGTCATATACTTTTAGGATATTCCATTTATTTTGCATTGTCAACAAAAGTAAAGTATAATAAAAACATGACATCCAAAGACGAGTTCTATACTGCCGAGGAACTTGCGACAAAATTAAAATTGAACATTATGACAATTTACCGATATATTAAAGCCGGTAAATTAAAAGTGCACAAAATCGGAAAGGAATATCGTATAGGTCGAACTGAATTTGATAGATTTATAAACAGCACAAAAACGAAATAATATGTCCCGAAAAATAAACTACGACAATTGGTCGAAAGAGGAACTAATTAAAGAACTTCGCCGCATTAAGGAAACTAAATACGGCCTTGTTTGGCATCGCGATTTGCCGGAAGAAAAAATTGATGTATTAATCAATCCTGATGCTCGCACACCAAATGAAATGTTTCCGAACGAAATGGCAGGTAGACCGTTTCCCGTATTGAAAGAAATCAAAAAACAGGAAATTGAATCTGACGATTCAATGCCGATTAATTTACTTATTGAAGGCGATAACTATCATTCTCTTGCCGTTCTTAATTTTACGCATCAAGAAGCAATCGACCTTATCTACATCGATCCGCCCTATAACACCGGAAACAAGGATTTTATCTACAATGATCAAATCGTGAATGTCGAAGATCCATTCCGACATTCGAAGTGGCTCTCGTTTATGGAAAGACGATTGAAATTAGCGAAACACTTACTCAAAAATACTGGGGCCATATTTATCTCAATAGATGACAACGAACAAGCCCAATTAAAATTACTCTGCGATGAGGTCTTCGGCGAAAACAATTTTATTGCAAATTTGGTATGGGAAAATCGGGAGGGCGGTGGCAGCTCAGATAGCAAACATTTCAAGATCAAACACGAATACATCCTTGTTTATGCTAAAGACAAAAATGGCTTAGAAATTAATCGTGAAGAAATCACCGATGAGGATGCTTATACATATTCTGACGAATTTGAGAAAAGACGCGGAAAACACAAGTTGATAAAACTTAATAGCGCGAGTATCCAATACTCAAAATCATTGGATTATCCCATAAAAGCCCCCGACAAAAGCGATATTCTGCCAAGCTACGGTAAGAAAAAAGCATGCTGGCGTTGGTCCAAAGATAAAGTTGAGTGGGGCATAAAGAATGGCTTTATTAAAATTACGAAA
>JAPLYH010000046.1 GCA_026395615.1 Candidatus Parcubacteria bacterium
TTCAATTCCCACAATTTCTCTGCTATAATTTATTACTGTATTATTGATTGCTAATTCAAATATTTATTATGGAAAAAGCGCTGGAAGTAAAAAATCTGAGCAAAAACTATAAACAAGTACAAGCATTAAAGGATGTGAGTTTTGAAATTGACAAAGGAGAAATATTCGCTCTTGTTGGCCCAAATGGCGCAGGAAAATCTACTGCTCTAAAAATAATCGCCACTATTCTCTCCCCATCAAGCGGTGAAGTCAAAATTTACGAGCACGATATAAAAAAAGAGGCGAACAAAGTAAGAGAAATTATCAGCTACTTGCCTGAAGAGGCTGGCGCTTACAAAAATCTCTCTGGAATTAATTATTTAAAATTTATGGCCTCCATCTTCACAAACGATAAAGCAAAACAAAAAGAGTTTCTAAATTACGCTGTAGAAATAGCCGGCTTAGGAAATCGGCTTAAAGACAAAGCAAAGACATTTAGCAAAGGAATGACCAGAAAATTATTATTAGCCCGCACAGTAATGAGCAAACCAAAATTGGCGATTCTTGACGAACCCACAAGCGGTCTGGATGTAATCAATGCTTTTGAAATCAGAAAAATAATCAAAGGGCTGGCAGAACAAGGAATGTCAGTTCTTCTTTCTAGCCACAATATGCTTGAAATTGAATTTTTGTCCCACCGAATTGGCATTATTCATAAAGGCAAAATTTTAGCCATCGGCACTCCAGCGGAATTAAAAGAAAAATATTCGGCCAATAATTTGGAAGAAGTTTTCATTAAGATAATTTCATGAAAAAATTCCTGATTTTATTACAAAAGGAAATTAGAGAACTGATAACTCCGCAAATTGTACTGCCTTTGGTTATAATGGTGGTCATATTTTCATTACTCGGAAACCTTTTAGGAAAAGAACAAGAAAGAATTACTGCGCCAAGAGATATTGCTATTGTTGATGAAGATAAAACCCAAACATCAGAATCTATTATTCAGACCCTATCGTCCAGTAATTTTAATGTCATAAAATTTGAAGATAAAAACATTGAAAACATTTTCTCGGAAAATAAAAAAATCACTGTCGCCTTGGCTATCCCTCAAGGATTTGAAAAAGGAATCAAGGGTTTTCAACAGCAAAAAATAGAAATTTATAACAATATAAAAAATTTCTCTTTACTTGGAACTATTGAAAGCTCAATATTGAAACAGATAATGAGTTCTATTGTTGATGGTCTAAGTAATCAAATTCTTTCAAGCCAAAATACAAATATTAATCCTGATTTTCTTAAAAATCCGATTAATGTCAACGAATTCGTGATGATTAAAGATAGGCAAGCAAATATTTCAATAGACACGGTAATGAATTTTATCCGCTCTCAAACCGCTTTTATACCAATAATCCTATTTATGGTTATTATGCTGGCTGCTCAAATGGTGGCAACTACAGTAGCTGCTGAAAAAGAAAATAAAACTCTTGAAACATTACTAAGCTCCCCTATTTCCAGAAAAACAATTGTCTTGGCTAAAATAGCTGCTTCTGGGATTGTCGCTCTTATTTTTGCAGGCATATTTATGTTCGGATTTAATTCTTATATAAATGGAATAACAGGTAGTATGGGGCAAGCTAATTCTGCCGGACTTAATACTGCCTTATCTGAATTGCAACTCGGTATTTCGTTGAGTGGATATATTATTCTAGGTATATCTTTATTCTTAGCAACTCTATGCGCTTTAGCTATTGCAATAATTCTCGGTATCTTGGCAGAGGATGTTAAGGGAGTCCAAGCGGTTACTACCCCTTTAATGATTTTACTCTTTGTCCCCTATTTATTATCTATGTTTTTTGACATCAATTCTGCTGCGCCGGCCATAAAATATATAATTTACGCCATTCCTTTTTCCCATCCATTCTTGGTTCCGCAAAATTTAATAATGCATAATTTTCCCCAAATTATTTTTGGAATTGTTTATCAACTCGTTTTGTTTATAATTCTCATTACTGTTGCTGCTAAAATATTTTCTTCTGATAAGGTAATTACCATGAAATTTAGTTTCAAAAAGAAAAGAGCGAAGGAATAATTTTATTTAAAAAACCAAAAATCGCCTCCTGGCGATTTTTGGTTTCATCCATAATTTGACTAAAGTAACAATCTGTGGTAATATAAAAACATTCTCGGGTTACAGGGAGGAAGCGATGTGGAAAACTCTTGTATCAATGCGGGCATTCTTCGTGGGCCTGCTGGTGGTGGGCTGTTTCATCGCCTTGTTCATCGCTACGCTCGGGCGCACGCTGGACTTCGTCTTTTCCGGAAACACCTTGTGCGCGATCATCAACGGGGGGATCACCGCAATCTTCTTTGCGCTGATCCTCATAGCTGGCTTCTTCGCCTGTCAGATGGAGGACAAAGAGCCCTCGCCGCCCGCTCGCAGTGAGGAGAGATTCTTCACCACGGAGGAATTCTGCTCTCTCTGCAGACTCCTGGAGCTGAAGCTTGAACTCTCATCGCGTAGCCGATGACAGCCGAGCGCCGAGCACGATGCCGGCAACCAAACTTTCAATAGCTTGATCGTTTGGTTGCCGGCGTCTTTTCATTTAAATTAAACAAAAAGACCGGAAGAAGAACTCGCTGTTAAACGATTTCTGCTTCCGGGAACGCTCGCTCTTGACCACTACCTCATCAAGAAGTATGTATTATTCCCTCTTCTTTTCGAGGCTCTCAGTGACTTGACAACCTTGATGGTTGCGACTGTGCAGAAAATCGCTCCAGCCGGGAAAAATATCAGGAATAGACCTAAACTAATCACTCCTGAAACGTCCCCTGATTGGAGAGCACTCGCAACTCTTTTGTATGCATCAATAGATAGATATACGCATACCCCTGCCGTCACCGCCATCGTAGCCGCCAACGAAATGCTCTCTAACTTTTTCTGAGAGAACATCCCTCCCTCCTTTGTTCTGATATAATTATAGCATTTTATGAACCTATTTTTGAAATACAAACAGCTCCTTCGGGGAGCTGTCTGTATTTTACCAAGTAGGCAATAAGCCGAATTCTGTTTTAAGCAATCATCTATCTAGGCCAAAGATTACTCTTTGGCTCATGCGAGCTACTTTATTTGCTCTTGCACCCGAGCAAGGATTTAGCCGTTTCACTCCTTGAGTTTCCTCAAAGATTTACCCTAATGGGCACTCCTCTTCTTTCGATTCGGAGCGTCACTGTTCGCACCTCTATCCTCACGGACGACGGGCGTTACCCGCTGCCTGTGTCGCTGGCAAACAGCAACTGGGTGTTCGGACTTTCCTCTCCTTGTCAATAAATTACTGACAAAGAGCGATTGCCTTGCCTACTTGGCACCTTTATTATATCAAATTTCCCCAAAAAGTCAACCGCATACTAAAAAGATTTGCGACAAAGGACAATCAAATTCCTAGTTCTTTTTGATCTAATTCTTTTTCGAATCTAGTTTCTCTAATTTTCTCCTGTGGAAAACTTTCCCTTAAAAATTACGCGGCCGGGGCTCGTAGTGAGATTTTCCTTGTTGGGCGTGAGTTCCTGTGTTTCACGAAAATTACGCCACCCGGCGGCGTAATTTCTACAACCCCGACACAAAATCGCCCTTCGGGCGATTTTGTGTTCTCTTGTACTTGCTCCTTAATTAAAATAATTTTTGGCTTTCGGCGTCCAGGGCTTGATTCGCTAATTTGTCAGCTAAAAAATTTTGTTCCCGAGGAATTAATTTAAAATCCACTTTTTTATAATCAATCCTTAAATTCCAAACCTGTATAAATAATTGCTGGATGTTTGGCTCTTTAATTTTATACTCACCCGACAATTGAGAAACCATTAATTCAGAATCCGATTTTATCAAAATCTCGGTATTTTTTATTTTTGCCTTACCAACAAGCGCTTTAACTTTCTTCAAGGCAAAAATCACTGCTTGATATTCAGCTTCATTATTGGTTGTCTTGCCAATTGTTTCAGCATATTCTTTTTGAGCAATGCCATGAGAATCAGCTATTACTATTCCAATGGAAGCTGGTCCAGGATTTCCCCGAGAAGCGCCATCTGTAAAAACTATTATTTTATCCATAATTTATTTTTTAACTCTTTTTAACTTGTTTTTTGAAGTATCCTTCCAAACATTTTTCTAATTTAGGAAGGTTGCTGTTTTTTGCTCTGCACCCGCAAGCAGGCGGATGTCCACCATAGGTCTCTAAATATTTTTTACATTTAATCAGTGCGTCTACACCATCTAAATCATGAGGCAATCTAGCCGAACAAACACTTTCTTCGTCTCCTTTTTTAAAAAGAAATACCGGTTTTTTGTAAATCTGAAGGAGCTTTGAGGCAATTACCCCAAGAGCTGGCACGGGCCAATAATCACTGACCTCAAAAATCATCAGCGATTCTTTTTTATCTTTTTCTATTTTCTGGATAAGCTCTTCAAGCGTTTGTTGAATTATGGCCTTCTTTTCCTTGTTTTGTCTTATTAATCGCTGAGCCAATATCTTTGCTTCTTTCGGAGAATCTTCGGTTAAAAGCAAATAGCTCTCCGCTATATTATCTATCAATCTAGCGCTATTCAATGGAGCAATAATTTTCTGGAATATATCAACATCTGTTTGCAAATCAACCTCTCCTAATTCTATCAACGACAATAATCCTGGTCTTTGAGTCGTCAACAAAGCATTCATTCCCTTATCTACCAATTCCCGATTATCTTCTTTTAACGGCATTAGATCAGAAAGAGTAGCTAGGGCGGTTAATTCCAACAATTTTTCCTTTACATATTCCGGATAACTGGTGTTTTCCAATGCGCATTCGGCTACCTTATAAACAAGCCCAACCGCAGCGAAATCAGTAAATGGATAGGTTTCTCCTTTCTGTTTTGGATCAACTAAAAGATCCGGCTTGGCTACTTTTTCCAAAGGTGGATGATGGTCAATAATTATTGTTTCAAAACCAATTTTCTTCGCCCGCTTAATTTCTTTTACATTAGCTATCCCGCAATCAACAGCAAAAAACAAACAAGGAGCTTCTTCTTTAAAAAAATCTAACATATAATCGCTGATTCCATGCCCTTCTTCCTCTCTATTCGGAAAATAAACCTTAATATTATTATTCTGGTTATATAAGGGATTCAAAAGTTCAAAAAGCTCTTTCAATACAACGACTGAAGCGATGCCGTCTAGATCAGCATCGCCAAAAATAATCACCTTTTCCCCTTTTTGAGCTGCCTTCAAAATTCTTTGGGCAACCTCTTTTGTCCCTTTTGGATATTCTCTATTTTTCATAAAACTATCTCTCTAATGCCTTAATTCCTGGGAGTTCGTTCCCGCTGAAAAACTCCAACATTGCTCCCCCACCCGTCGAAATATAGCCAAATTTTTCTCGCAAATTATTTTCTGCTAAAAATGCATCCGTATCTCCTCCTCCGACTATTGAAAATGAAGGACTCATCAAAACAGCGCTGGCAATAGCTAAAGTTCCTCCGGCAAATCTTTTGTCTTCAATATAACCAAGGGGACCGTTCCAAATAACTGTTTTTGCTTCTTGAATAATATCAGAAAACATCCTAACGCTTTCTGGGCCAATATCAAACATTTGCTCATCGCTCCTAATTCTTCCGACAGCTGATTGGCGCAAATAATCTGGTTGATGATTTTTCAAGCCCACTAAAGCATCTATAGGCATATGTAATTTTGGATTGGTAAGTTTCAATTCCGACAAATCCTTATCCAGTCCTTCTTCTATAATTAATGGCGATAAAGAAATTCCTTTAGCATACAAAATCGCTGGAGCGATTTTCCCGCCTACCAAAATATGGTCAGCTACTTTTAAAAGATTAATCAGACAAGGAATTTTGGTTTTTAATTTAGCTCCGCCTAAAATTGCCACTAATGGTCTTTTCGGATTTTTTAAAACAGAGGTCAATATTTTCAACTCTTCTTCAAATAACAATCCTGGGGCTGATGGAAGATATTTTGGTATACCGACTACAGAAGCATGGCTTCGATGAGCATTGCTGAAAGCATCATTGATAAAAATTTCTCCTAAAGAAGATAACTGCTTGGCAAAAGCATCATTATTATTTATTTCTCCGGGAAAAAATCTCAAATTTTCCAATAATAATATTTCCCCTGATTTAAGATTTTTTACTGCTTTTTCCGCTTCTCCGCCAACACAGGTTTTTACAAATTTAACTTCTTTTCCCAATAAAGCTGTCAATTTTTTTGCTACTGGGTATAGACTTAATCTCTGAAATCTAATTTTCGCACTCTGAATCTCATCAGGCCTCCCTAAATGACTAATCAAGATTATTTTCGCTCCGTTTTCAATAAGGAATTTTATCGTGGGCAAAGATTGTCTGATTCTAAAATCATCCGCAATCTCTCCCTTGTCATCAAGAGGAACATCAAAATTAGCCCTTAAAAGAACTTTTTTATCCTTAAAAACAAAATTTTTAAGTGTATTCATAAAAAAGAGTCAATATTAATTTACTATAAAAATTAGTCAAAACTTACTCTCTCTCCTGGCTTAAGAACACCACTCTTTTTCTCAATATCTAATTGGATTTCTTGTTTTTCAGATTCAACGGGTTTTACCGAATTACCACCAGAAGGAACAGTATGAAAAGCTTCTTCTAATGCTCCTTTTAAAGCATTGACATCAACATCCTTGCGTTTTCTATCTTTCTCATTATTATTATTTTTACTATGTGAAGGAGAGAAAAAAATAGGTTCTTTTTCTAATGCTTCCTTTAAACTTATAGAAGCTGTTTCGGAAATTTCTTCTATTTTATCATTATTTTCTTTTCTGTTATCAATATTATTATTGATACTTATATTATTATTTACATTATTGCTCACGGGGTTTCCAACATTACTGCTGGTAATATTATTCATATTGCTTCCACCATTTTTTTTCTTCCTTTTTCTTTTTCTCTTTTTTGGTGCTTCGCCCATTCCTCCCGCCCCAGCGCCACCTCCGCCTCCAGCCCCGCCTCCACCTCCACCTCCGCCTCCACCTCCAGTTCCGGTATCTTTTGACCAATCACTAATATCACCTTCCACTTCCTTTTTTGACAAAGCGTAAGTTTTCCTTGAAAAATCTATAATCTCATTCCTAAAAGAATTTTCAAGTTTTCCAACAGGGGGAAGGGTAAGAGCTGAAAATGGACGACCAGCTACGCCATCAATCATTAGTTTTATATATATATCATATTTTGGCAAATTTACGAAATCCCCTGCTTCAAAAACCGGCGTGAATTCTTTTTCCAAATATTCGGCGTCTTCCGCTCCTATTCTAAAAGTAATTATCGTTCCAGCATTTCCAAAAACCGCATCTCTTACTGTTTCTTCCATCTGGGTAATATATTGGTGCGCCAAGACCAACGACAAACGGTATTTTCTCGCTTCTGATAAAATATTAGCGAATGATTCCGTGGCAAAATTTTGAAACTCGTCAACATATAAAAAGAAATCATTTCTTTCCGCTTCAGCTATTTCCACCCGCGACATTGCTGCGAGATAAAGTTTAGTAATGATAAGGGCTCCCAAAAGAGTGGAATTCGCCTCCCCTATTCTTCCTTTTGAAAGATTAACAATCAAAATCTTTTTTTGGTCCATAATCTCTCTCATATTTATAGTAGAGATGGTTTGACCGATAATATTTCTGACCAGAGGGTTAGAGGAAAATTGCCCAACTTTATTTTGGATAGCTGCTGTTGCTTCAACTTCATATCGTTGAGTATATCTCGCAAATTCTTGAGTCCAAAAAGCCCTTACAACAGGGTCATTTACCTGTTCCACCACTCTTTTCCTATAATCAACATCAGATAACATCCTGTTAATACAAAGAAGGGTTGACCCCGGATACTCAAGCAGGGCCAAGATGGCATTGTTCAAAATATATTCCATTCTGGCAGACCAAACATCTGGCCAAATTTTCTTGAAAACACCCATAAGACCAGAAGCAATCAAGTGGCGGGTGTTCGGATCTTTAACTTCCATAATATTAAAACCAATCGGCCAATCAATATCAGCAGGATTTAAATAAATAACATCTTTTATTCTCTCTTTTGGAACATAATCCAATAATTCTTCTGCTTGCTCTCCATGGGGATCAATAAAGGCTAAACCATATCCTTGGCGAATGTCTTGGGCAGCCATATTGGCAAGCAAAGTGGTTTTACCCATACCGGTTTTCCCGATAATATAAATGTGCTTTCGGCGGTCATCAAGCCTAACGCCGAATTTTTTATCAGTATTCCGAAAATTCGTTATACCTAAATAATTAATGTATGTGTTATCCTCCATAGTTACATTCCCGGTAAATTTATCGGCGGTTCAGCTTTTTTGGATTCTATTCTTTGCACCATTGGAGCTGGAACTGCAGCTCTTCCAACAAAATGAAACATCGTGGCCAGTTCTTCTAAATTTAAAATAAATGTTTTGTCTGGCTTTGGATAATTATACCATAATCGCTGTTGATACTTTTCAAATAATCTTCTCTTGCGCATATAAAGCTTCCTGTCATAGAACAATATATTTAAAAATAATTGTTCGTGTTTATGAATTTTTGTAATGCTAGGAGACCATGGTTTAAAGCTATTAACATTTTCGGTATTAAAATTAGCAAAAAAGCCCAAAACATTTTTAAGATTTGCTTTGTTCCATTTATCTTTTTCTCCCAAAATTATAAACCTAATATAACCCTCAAACATAGTCTTAGAAATCTTTTGTTCTATTAGGGCAACTATCTCTCTTTCTCCTGGGGTAAGTTTCATTTCTGGAGGAAGTATCGGCCCTTCTTTTTTCTCTTCTTGAAAAGCTCCCGGCGGCTCGCCCGTTATTAAAACATCAATCGCTTTTTTAATTAAAGGATAATCTTTGGTTCTTGATTTTGAAGGATCTTCTCTGTAAACCAATTTTCCAACTTCTGTTTTTGCTCTGTCTTTATAATTATTTTCCGCGTTAGTTACTGGTTTTATTCTTATTTGAACCCATATTTGTTCACCTGGTTCTGCTTTAGCTAACCCTTCAAGAAGCGAGGCCATCGGATCTATTCTTTTTTCCTCTTTTGCGGCCGGACTTTCCTCAAAAAACTTTGAATACGTTTTCATTGGATAAATATCGGGCTTTATAAACTCATAATCGCACCCCCATAAATCCCAAGTTTTATTAGGGATATCCTGCGGAACATTCTTTGTATAATCTTCTGCTTCTGTTATTTCTACCTCTGGATATTGAGCATACACACTTGATTCAACTAAA
>JAPLYH010000007.1 GCA_026395615.1 Candidatus Parcubacteria bacterium
AAAAAAGCAATTATTATTATGATTATTATTTTACGATTCATTTTCTTCTGGTCTACTCTTTAATGCTTCTAAATATTCTAATTGTTTCCTTTTTTCTACTTTTTTGCCAGCATCTGACTCATACAACACCTCCCTTTTTAAATTTCTCAAACGCCTGTTTATCTCATAGGGCGTAATACAATCACCAAATTCTTTTTTTGGAAATAATTCTTCTTCCATAGCGACTCTTTCTTTTTCTGGGAAATTGCCTATCACTCCCGGTATTCTCTCGGGTGCCTTCTTTAAAAACCTTTTAAATTCTGTTCTGCCTAAAAAAGCTTTTCCTCTGAAAATTCCCTTATTTGTGCTTTGTTTTTTGGTAATCAAGCTTTCAGGCGCTCGTTTCTCGCCAAAACTTCCCGGAGATGTCTGGGAATTTTGACTTGAAGGCATTAAAAAAGTTTTCAAAAATTTTGGAATTGCCATATGTTTATTTTACTATAATTTTAAACCTAACCAAAGTTCTTGCCCATCTACTTGAGAGGTTGATTCTATTTTAAGTCCTTTATTCTCTTTTGAAGAGATTATGTCTTCAGCTCCGACTTGAAACAAAAATTCTTGTTTTTTTCTTGAAATTAAGCCAGCCAAATCTCCTGAAGTAGAATAAAAAACCGTTATTTTATCTTCTGGTTTACAGCCAGCTGTTTTTCTCATATCTTGAATCAATCTCATTATATCGCGCATTAAACCTTCATCTTTTAATTCTCCGTCAATTTCAAAATCATATTCTAATTCCCAATTTCCGCTTTGTATAGCGCTATCTTCAATTTCAACCCTTCGAACATTTAATTCGTCTTGAATAAGTTCCAATAAATCTTTTTCTAATTTTAACTTTGGGCTTTTAATTTTTAGGTTCTTAAGCGGTTGCCTAACTTTGATTCCTTCATCGCTTCTTATTTTAAGACCCGCTGTAACTATTTCCCTTATTATATTCATTTTCTCTTCTAATTCATTATCAATTTGAGATTTATCTATTTTCGGCCAATCTTCTAAATGAACACTATTGTCATTATTTTTTAGATTACGATAAATTTCTTCGCTTAAAAACGGGACAAATGGCGCTGCTAATTTGCAGGACTCAATTAATACGAATGCGAAAACAGATGCTGTTTCTTCTGCTTCTTCCTGAGTTTTTGGTCTCTGGAGTCGATTACGAGAACGCCTTATATACCATAAAGAAAAATCATTTATTATAAAATTTTCAATTAAGCGGGCCGGTGTAGTGATGTTATATTCATCAAGATTATCTGTACTTTCTTTTATTACGCTATTTAATCTTGACAATATCCATTTATCTAAAGGATTCTTCAATTCTAATGACTTAACATCAAAATTCAAATCTTTTGGCCTATAGGTTTGAAGAAAAACGTAGCAGTTCCAAAAAGTCATTATGAATTTTTTAAGAGCTTTATCTATGTCTTTCTCGGTAAACAATTTCGGATAGCCTGGCTGATTAACAGTATAAAGATACCATCTTAGAGCATCTGCTCCGTATTTTTCAATCATCAACCATGGGTCAATTACATTGCCTTTTGATTTAGACATCTTCTGTCCACTCTCGTCTAACACGTGCCCAAGAACAACAACATTTTTATAACTGGGGCCAAATCCAAGCAAAGAAGATATTGCCAATAAAGTATAAAACCATCCCCTTGTTTGGTCTATTGCTTCTGATATATAATCAGCTGGAAATAATTCCGGCGGACGATCCATTTTTTCTCCACTGTTAAAAGGCCAGTATCTTTGCGCAAAAGGCATAGAGCCAGAATCAAGCCAACAGTCCATTACTTCTGGAACTCTTTTTATTATTTTTCTGCACTTTGGGCAAATAAATTCTATTCTATCTATATATGGTTTATGAAAATCTAATTCTGCTTCTTCGTTATAAGGAAAGGAGTGGAATGATAATTCCCTCAACTCTCCTGTTTTTATAGAAATTTCCTCCCGCCTCTCAACTGCTTCTTTATTGGTCCATCCGGAAAATATGCTTTCAAGCATCATTATCGGAACCTCGTGGCTTACTATTAATATATTTTTATTTTCGTATTTTTTATCAATATCATTTATAAAATCAATCATTCTCAATTTAATATCAGAATAATTTTCACCCCCTGGAAAATTATTTTTAAATTTACTTAGAACAATTTGCTCATAAGTTAATTTATTTTCCGGGTTAAAATATCTTTCTCCCTCCTCTACCGAATTTCCATTTAACGAACCAACATTGTTTTCTCTCAATCGTTCATCATAAATAACCCCTATTCCTAATTCTTTAGCGACTATCTGCGCTGTTTGAGAGGCTCGTAAAATATCGGA
>JAPLYH010000022.1 GCA_026395615.1 Candidatus Parcubacteria bacterium
AAGATAGCAGTTCTGGGAATAATTGTGTTATAAACATAGCCTGCAAATTCACTTTTAACCGCTTTAGAAACGTTTCTGGAAATTTTGCTTCTCCATCCATACATTGTTAAAACAATGCTAATTTCTTTTCCTTTGAGAATTTTAAAAGAATCAATAATAGAAATTAATTGATGAGCTGCTCTTAAGGCAAGGTATTCCGATTGAATCGGAATTATAATTTCATCAGCAGCATAAAGAGCGTTAAGGGTAAAATAATTAAGATCCGGGCAAGTGTCTATTATAATAAAATCATAATCATCTTCTATTTTATCTATTGCTTCTTTAAGACGCATTTCCGGTTTTCGTAACTCTCTCATTTTTCCTATTAAAGAGATTAATTCCGGAAAAGAAGGCATTATATCAAAAGAAAAATATGGAGTGCTTTTAATGGCTAACTTTGGCTTGATTTTTTGCAATAAAACATCGCCCACATAATTCGGGCTGCTTTTAATTCCTAAGGAAAAAGTGGCATCGCCTTGGGGAGTCATGTCAATCAGTAAAACTCTTTTCCCAAGAGCAGAAAGAAACATAGAGAGATTAACTGCCACATTTGTCTTCCCGGTTCCTCCTTTTAAATTAGATAAAGCGATAATTTTAACCATTAGTATAGGTTAATATATTTCTCTTAAAAACACAATTAAATTTGACTTTCTTATAACTATATGTTAACGTCCGAATGGCTCTCATTCTACATAGATCATGGCACAAGTTCTCCGAGAGGGGGAGAAATGAAAGTCATGCTGGTTAGCGTGCCTATCGAGGTACGCAGACAGGTAGAGAGGCTGCTGGATCCTGAAAGGGACAAGGTCGTAGTTGGAGAAACCTGCTTAGACGGAGCAAACCAATTTCGTCGCGAAAACCCGGGCATCGTAGTGATAAATGCTCGGGCATGGGACAGAGACGGAAACGGAAACTCACGCTCTTTGGTGGAGTTTCTCAGAGGAGATGGCGAAGTCACTATCATCGCTATTTCCTTATTCAACCACGATCGAGTGTGTTTTGAAGCGTTAGGGTGTATCTTCTGTCGCCCAGAACACGTGGGCGAGACGCTTCAACCACTACTGCAGCAATCGTGAGACGACAAAGAGGCCGGGACCGAAAGGACCTGGCCTCTTCTTTTTCTAATTGAGAAAAATTTACTTTTTTATATTAGGTTTCTGAGGAGGTGGATTGACTATAGAAATTTTTTCTTTTTCAAACGATTTTATAATCCCTAAATTAACCATTTCTCTTGCTTTAGTAAAATCATTATAATTAGTGGAATTAAAGAAAAATGAAACTTCAAAACTTAAATTATACGTTCCTAATTCTTTAAGATAAACTCTGTCTATTTCTACCCCTTCAATCTTTTTCAATACTTTCCCTATAATGTCGGGAATTTTTTGTAACTTCTTATACGGGGTCTCATAAGAAACTCCCACTAAAAATGATGACCTTCTTTTTTTCATCCGCCCATAATTATGAATCCTTGCTTCTGTAAGTTGCTTATTTGAAACTATTAATTCCTCTCCCTTTAAGCTCTGAAGCCGGGTAGATTTTATACCTATATTCCTAACTTCCCCCATTTCCTCTCCTATAGAAACAAAATCTCCTATTTTAAATGGTTTGTCTATATAAATTGAGAATGAGGCAAAAATATCGGTCAATACATTCTGTAAAGCAAAAGCGATAGCTATTCCGGTAATACCCAATCCGGCAATAAGGGCTGTTATATTATACCCAAAATGTCTCAAAACTATGGCAAAGGCTCCTACCCAAATCAAAATTTTTAAAAATTTACCAACAAGCCATAATGCCGGACTATCTATATGACCATCTGCTTCATCTTTAGCTATAGCTCTCTTGATGCAATACTGGACAATAATTTGGATTATCTTCGTGGCATAATATACAAGCAGAATGAAAAAAACTATTGATATATAGTTCCACACTATAGGAGAAATATAAATAAAAGAAAATGATAAATAAAAAGAAATGAGAGTTAAAAGGGGCCATCCGACTGAATCAATAACAGAGACAATTAAATCATCAAATTTTATTTTTGTTATTTTTGTTAATCTTTTAAGTTCTGTCAAGATTACCTCTTTAAAAATTATTAAAACCAAAATAATTATCAAAAAAAAGAAAATCGCTATTAAATAATCAAATAGCGCATTTCCCCAATAAACCCTGTTTAAAACCTCGGGCCTATTACTTAGGGTCTCTGATAAATAATTCTTAAAAGAAACTATATCAAACATTTTATCTTTAATAATTTAATCTGAATTATATTCTATATTATAACAGAAAAAGAAATTTTTGTTTTGTTTTTTGCCTTAGGGGTATAAAATTTAGTAAGCTTTTTTGCTTTTTCAATAGCTCCGCTGGTAATTTTGCCTTTATAGCTTCTTATTAATGTTGTCGGGCTTGCCACTTCTTTAATTTCCAAAATAATATCAGAATCTCTTTTCGCCTTTTGCAAAACCAAATTATCCTTATGATCTCTGCCTACGATTATTGTAATATTATTATGCCAAAAATGACGACCCGTTTTCAAAAGCTCGATATCGCCTAATTCCGGATTTGGACAATGTTTTATTAATTCTTTTAACTTGTCTGAATATTGGCTTTCGGTCAAAAGACATCCGCCCGAAGGAGTCGGGAACCAATCAATCTTCCATTTCTTTGCCATAGCTAATTGCCGCTTTCTTGAACGACCGCTTATATCCAAAAGTTTTTCTCTTTTTACTAATCCATTTATTTCAACTTTTGTTGGTTCAAGCAGTTTTGCAGATAACGGTCGAAGCAAATATCCAGTAAGCCCGCTATTTTTTTCTATTAATTTTAGCGATTGCTTATTCTGCGACATCGGCCTCTCCCCTAGAACCTCTCCTGTAGCAATAAAATCAAACCCCCCTTTAACCATTATCTCTTTAGCGCATTTCAGCATTAAGGTGTGACAATCAATACAAGGATTCATGTTTTTGCCATAACCATATTTCGGATTTTTAACCATTTCAAAATGTTTCTTTGAAAAATCTACTATTTTTAATTCAATTCCTAATTTTTTAGCTGCCCCGTTAGCAAGGGCTGAATCAAAAAAGCAACTAACAAAAACTAGTCCTGTTATTTTAATTTTTTGCTCCAATAAAATTTTAACAGCTAAAATAGAATCTAGTCCTCCGGAAAGTAAGACTAAACCCTTTACTTTATTTGACATCTTTATAGATTATAGCTCCCTTTCTAATTATTTGTTTCGGCCAGATTTTAACTCCGGCATTTATAACGCAATTTTGATTAAGAGTACACCCATCCGCTAAAACTACTCCGAATTTTTTTCTTTTAGTATCAACCATTTTATCCTTGATCTCTGTGAAAACGGTTTCATCTTTTGATTTGTTTTTAATAATTATTGGGCCAAAAATTTTACAATTATCTGAAATAATTGAATCGCTTATAATACAGGGGCCAAAAATTTTACAGTTATCGCCAATAATCGAATCCTGTATTTTTACTTCCCCACTAATAAATGTTTTCTTTCCAATACTCACATTTTTTCCGATAACAACTCCTTGGCTAATTTTTGCTCCTTTATCAATGAAAAATTTTTTGTTTTTCAAAAAAATTTTATTCGCATCTAATAAATGCCAACAATAGGAAACAGGCATCCATTGAGTGGCTTTTTCAAAATATAAATCTTTTTCTTTTATAAATTCCCGGATATAATCGACAAACTCATATTCCCCTCTTTCTGTTTTTTTAATCTTGTAATCAAAAATATCTTTTGAAAGATAAAAAAGCCCGGTATTGGCCAAATCTGATTTAGGGTTTTTTGGTTTCTCAACAAACGAAGTTATTTTATTATCTCTCGTTTCAACAATTCCAAAAAACTGCGGCTGCTTCACTTGTTTAACTAAAATACAAGGAAGTTTCTTGAGAACTCTTTTTATATCTTCTTTAATATAGAGGTCATCTCCGTTTAAAAGTAAAAATTTATCTTCTAGATAAGGCAGAGCGGTTTTTGCCGCAGTGGCTGTTCCGGAAAGCGTTTTTTGATACGCATAAAATACTTTTATTCTTTTATATTTCCTACCAACTAATTTTTTAATAGCTTCACAATTTTTTGACTTCCCAATAACAATAACCACTTCCTCAACCAAGCCGTCTAATTGATCTAGCGTATGTTCTAAAATACTCTTATTTAATACTTTAAGAATGTGTTTTTGTTTATCAAAAGAAAGGGGTTGCATCCTTGTTCCTTGCCCAGCAGCCATAATAACCGCTGTTTTAATCTTTGAACTACTCGGTCGTAATTTATGTTTTGGCTTATCTAATTTCATTTTTAGTGACAAAAAATTAAAGATTCATTAATATTTTCGCTAATTTCGTGGGGCTATGAACTATGTCCCCATTCCCAGCCAATAAATCACTTCCTACAAACTTATTTTCCGACAATTTGTCATCTATTCTTGCCATTTCTAATAATTCAGGATGTTTTTCTTTAAATCGCAGAACATAATCGCTTGGAGGAATATTAGTGTTATAAACAACGTAATCCAATTCATTATCTATAAATTTCTCTATTTCTCGGCTGAAATCCGCAACACTAAATCCATTTGTTTCCCCATCTTTTGTCATTAAATTTACTACATAGACAGTTTTTCCTTTTCTCTCTTTAATCGCTTCTTTTACTCCTTTACATAAAAGAATCTGGGCTAATGTAGAATAAAGATCTCCTGGCCCTATTATTATTAAGTCCGCCTCTTTTATTGCTTCTAATGATTTTTTATATGCTTGAACCGGAGGATTAAGATAAATCTTTTTTATTTTAGAAAATTCTTTATGTTTTGGTTTATCAATATTAGTTTCTCCTGATATGGTTTGTCCATTTTCTAAAACTGCGCATACCTCTGATTTTTCCAATGTAATCGGGAAAACCCTGTGTTTTACGTCAAGAATTTTGTTTAATACCTCTATTGTATCCTCATAGTTATGCGTTGATAATTCAAGAGCGGCGATAAAAAGATTGGCCATATTATGGCCCTTTAATTCCCCCATTTCAAATCGATAGTTAAAAAAATTTTCTATAACAGGCGAAGTATTTGCCAGAGCCAGAAATGCCCTTCTGATATCGCCTGGCGCTAAAATCTTATAATCCTTTCTCAATCTTCCGCTTGACCCGCCCGTATCAAGCATTGCGCAAATCACAGAAAGTTCTACATCTAAATCTTTCAATCCGACCAAAACCACTTTAGGCATTGCATTTCCACCTCCCATCGCTGTAATTTTTTTTGTCATTTTAAGCCCTTCTTAAAATTATCTTTTGCCAATAAAAAGGCCTTTTTATTTAAATCAAAATCGCAAGGAACGTTTAATTCAATCGCTTTTAGAATACTTAGGGGTTTTATTGGGATTAACTTCTCATTAGCCGCTCCGGAAATCATAAAAATCCCGGCTAAAACTCCCAATCCTAGTTGTTTTTGGACTATATCAGATGCCTTGATAGTATAATTCTTTTTTGAAAATGGTTTTATTTCTGAAATAATTTTATCTAAACTGGGAAGTTTTTGATTTCCGAATGACGGAGAATAAATCTCAAAATCATTTATTAAAAATATTGTCTTGTTTTTAGATGCGTAATGACAACTTTTCAGAGCCTCATTTCTTTCCATAGCTAAAACTAAATCTGCTTCTCCTTGGGCGATTAAAGGCGATGATAAATCTTTCCCTATCCGTACTTGTACCGCAACTGATCCGCCTCTTTGAGAAAGTCCGTGTAACTCTGACATTTTTACTTCTTTTCCTTCTAAAAATCCTGCTTCGGAAATTATATTACCTAAAGTTATTAACCCCTGTCCGCCAACTCCCGAAAGCACAATATTAAATTGTTGATTATTTTTTTTCATTATTTTATCCGGATGCAAGGACGACGAGCAATAATCACAGATACCGTATCTTTTTTAAGAAAATCCTTAACTGTTTTTACAAACTCTTTATAATCCTCAGCTGGCTCCACTATTTTTATATGTTTAACTCCACAGGCCTTAACAATTTCCTCTAATTTAACTTTTTGCCCTTTTTCCTTTCTGCCAGTATCAGGGATACCAGGATATGGCTGTTGCCCGGTCATAGCTGTTATTTGATTATCCATTAAAATAATCAATGGATTTGACTCATTATGAACAATATTGATTAAAGCAGGGATTCCGGCATGGAAAAAACTTGAATCTCCTACAAAAGAAATCAGTTTTTGGTTTTTATTAGCTTTTTTAATGCCATGGGCTATACCCATGGAAGAACCCATACACAATAGATAATCCTGGATATTATGCGGAGCAAAAGAGGCGAGCATATAACAACCAATTCCTCCACCAAAAACCACATCCTCATTTTTCAATCCCGATTCTTTCACCGCTTGTTTAACTCCATTGAAAATTGACCAATAGGGACAACCAGCGCATAAACTAGGAAACCTTTTAATCACTACTGGTAATTTAATTTTGGGGGCGCGATACTTTTTATCAACCATTATGGCTATTGCTTCCATAACTTGTTCTGGCCTCAATTCTTTAACTTCTGGTAATAAATCCTTGCCAAATACTTTTAACTTCGGATTAACTTCTTTTGCCAAAATTTTTATTTCTTTTTCTAAATATGGCTCTAGCTCTTCCACTATCAAAACTTTCTTCAGAGGTTTTATAAATTTGCTTATCTTATTTTCCGGCAAAGGATTAAAAAATCCTAACTTTAAAACAGGGACTTTGAGATTAAAAAATTGGAGAGCTTCCTGCGTGTGTAAATAACTAATACCAGAAGTTATAATTCCAACCCCGGCAGAGCTGGATGGATTTTTAATCTGATTAATCTTAGATATCTCTGAAACATTTTTTATTTCTTTTAATTTATTTAAAAGTTCTTGATGCATTTCCAAAACCCTTGGAGGCATAGTAACAAATTTCCTATAATCCTTTTTAAAACCAATTTTCCTATTGGGTTTTTCTATCTTTCCCAACTCTATAATACTGCTTTGATGGGCAACTCTCGTGGTCAAACGCAGAATAACCGGAATCTCAAATTTCTCTGAAAGCTCAAAGGCAAACTTGGTAAAATCTTTACATTCTTGAGAATCTGACGGTTCGATTATCGGTATATGGGCCAAAGCAGCAAATGCCCTTGTGTTTTCTTCTTCCTGTCCGGAACTGTGGCAAGAAGGGTCGTCTGCCACCACTATGACTGTAGGACCCTTTGAACCGGTATATACAAAAGGAAGCAAAGCATCGCTCGCTACATTAAGCCCAAAATTTTTCATTGCCACCAATGTTTTCATATTGGAAAAACTCGCCCCTATTCCTGCTTCTAAAGCAACTTTTTCATTTGTTGAATATTCAAAATAAAAACCGGTTTTGCCAGATTTCTGAAGTAATGAAAATGCATCTCCGATCTCTGATGCCGGAGTGCCGGGATAAGTGGATACAAACTGAACTCCTGCTTCCAGGGCTCCTCGTATCACGGCAAAATTCCCTAAAAAAATAGCCTTTTCACCTTTTGGTTTATAAATTAGTTTCGTAATATTCATAAGTAAAGATATCTTATCATATAAAAAGAAGGATATAAACTGGGATTATTCAACAGTAACGCTTTTAGCTAAATTTCTTGGTTTGTCTATGTCATTTCCCCTTAATACAGCTACATAATAGGCAAAAAGCTGTAATGGGATAACGGATAATAAGGGAGTCAACATTTCTAAAGTTTTTGGTATGAACAGACAATCATCCACAATATTATTCAGTTCATTATTCTCTTCTGTGGTTATGGCAATAATTTTTCCTTTTCTAGCCTTGATTTCTTGAATCCCGGAAAAATTTTTCTCATAAACGCTATCCTTGGGAACAATACAAATTGATGGAAAATTTTCATCAATCATCGCTATCGGGCCATGTTTCATTTCTCCTGCTTGATAGCCTTCTGCATGGATATATGAAATTTCTTTTAATTTTAATGCCCCTTCCAAGGCAATCGGATAATTATATTTCCTTCCAAGATAGAAAAAATTTTCATGCTTATAGTATTTTTCAGCCAATTCTTTGATTCTCTCTGTTTTTTGAAAAATCTTTTCAATTAAAGATGGAATTTGACTTAATTCCTCAATTATCCTTTTACCCATTATAAGGGACATGCCCCTTTGCCTGCCTAAGAACACAGATAACAAGGCAAATACGGCTATTTGAGAGACAAAAGCCTTAGTAGAGGCTACTCCTATCTCTGGCCCAGCGTGATTATATATTCCGGCATCTACCTCTCGAGCAATACTAGACCCTACCACATTAATAATTCCTAAAGTTAGCGCTCCCTGTCTTTTTGCTTCTTTAACGGCAAAAAGAGTATCCGCTGTTTCCCCAGATTGAGAAACGGCTATAACTGCCGAATTTTTATCAATAATTGATTTTTTGTATCTAAATTCGGACGCATTTTCTAACATAACAGGCATTTGAGCATATTCTTCCAACATATACTTTCCTACAAATCCTGCTAAATATGCTGTTCCCATTGCAATAATCGTTAACCTCTCAACATCCCTTAACTTATTTTCTATATGTTCCAACCCTCCAAATTTTACAGCTCCTTCTTCTAAAACGACTCTTCCTCTTGGAACATTCCTAATAGCATCTCCTTCTTCCATAATTTCCTTAAACATAAAATGAGGATAGCCCTTCTTCTCTGCTTCCTCTATATTCCATTCCAATAAAGAAACTTCTTTTTGTATTTTATTATTCTCTAAATCAATAATTTTAAAATCATTGGCTGTAATCACCCCCAATTCGTTATCTTCTAAATATATTACTCTTTTTGTATTACCTAAAATTGCTGGCGCATCAGAAGCAATAAAATTTTCATCTTGGCCAAGCCCGATTAATAGTGGACTAGATTTTCTTGTAAAAACTATTTTGTTCGGATCTTTTAAAGAAACAACAGCTATAGCATATG
Source organism: Candidatus Parcubacteria bacterium (assembly GCA_026395615.1). Classification (GTDB taxonomy): domain Bacteria; phylum Patescibacteriota; class Minisyncoccia; order Minisyncoccales; family PEYH01; genus PEYH01. The sequence goes on from JAPLYH010000022.1 coordinate 9,004, forward strand.
CTCCCATTATTTCTTTTAAAGCCAATCTTACGGCTTCTTCCAAATTTCCATCAAAGAATTCCTCTATTAAATGAGCTATAACCTCAGTATCTGTCTCTGATACAAACTTATGTCCTTTTTCTATTAATCTTTCCCTCAGAGAAACATAATTTTCAATTATCCCATTATGAACTACAAATATCTCTTTTTTACAATCACAATGAGGATGAGCATTAATTTCTGATGGCTCCCCGTGAGTGGCCCATCTGGTATGCCCTATTCCATAATTCCCTATAATATTTTTATTATCTAATTTATCGGTTAAATCTTTAACTCTTCCTTTAACTTTTACCAAAGATGCTTCTTTATTTAAAATGACAACTCCGGCAGAGTCATATCCGCGATATTCTAAGCGTTTAAGTCCTTCCGTAATTATCGGCAAAGCTTCTTTTTTACCGATGTATCCGACAATTCCGCACATATGGTTTAAACTACTAGATTAATTAATTTATTTTTTATAAAAATAACTTTTTTAATCTTTTTTTCTTGGATCCACTTTTGTACTTTTTCAGATTGAAGAATCATATCTTTAACTTCAGCTTCCGAAGAATCTGACTCAACCTCTATCGTATCTCTTAATCTTCCATTAATTTGCACAATTATTTTAATTTTTGAATCAATTATGAGTTTTTTATCATATTTTGGCCAATTATCTTTAAATATTGATTTGTCTGATTGATATAATTCTTCGCTCAAATGAGGCGCAAAAGGAGAAAGAATTTTCAAAAAATCTTTAAAATCTTCTAAAGATATTTTTTCTGCAGAATTAATAAATTCCATCATACAAGCAATAGCAGTATTGAATTTCTGATTCTCGATGTCTTCGCCCACCTTTTTAATTGTTTTATTTAATAATCTCTTCGTTTCCGAGTCAGTTTTTTCAGAGATATTCTGGGAAAGATTAAATACTTTTTCCAAAAATCTATAAACCCCTAAAATTCCCTGGGTGTCCCAGGAAATCGGCTGATCAAACGGCCCCATAAACATTTCGTAAAGACGCAAACTGTCTGCCCCGTATTTTTCTATAATGTCATCTGGGTTAATTACATTTCCCCGGGATTTTGACATTTTCTGTCCATCAGGAGCTAAAATTAAACCAATAGTTATAAGTTTCTTAAATGGTTCGTCAAAATTTATTATTTTTTCATCATACAGAACTTTTATCCAAAAACGAGAATATAAAAGATGTAATACTGCGTGCTCTGCTCCACCCACATAAAAATCTACTGGCAACCAATATTTCATCAATTTCTTGTCAGATATTTCTTCCTGATTATTTGGGTCAGTATAGCGAATGAAGTACCAGCAAGAACCAGCCCATTGGGGCATTGTATTGGTTTCTCTTACTGCCTTGCCCCCGCATTTTGGACAAGTAATTTCCACCCAATCTTTTGCTTGAGCTAAAGGCGATTCGCCTGTTCCGGTTGGTTCATATTTTTCAAGCTTCGGCAAAGTTAAGGGCAAATCTTTTTCTGATAAAGCAATCCATCCGGGATTTAATAATTCTCCCTTGCTAAATTCTCCTTTTTTGTAATCCTCTTTTTCAATTTTTTCTTTACACTTTTCGCAAAAAACAAGTGGGATTGGTTCGCCCCAATACCTTTGTCTCGAAAACACCCAATCGCGGAGTTTGTAATTAATCGCTTTTTTGGCACAGCCCATTTTCTCCAACCATTTTGTGGCTTGCTCTATGTTCTTATCCAATTCTATTTTCTCTATCAATAATTTATATTTCTTTGCAAATGCGAAATCTCTTTCGTCGTGGGCGGGCACTGCCATAATCGCGCCATAACCATAATATGGTAAAACATAATCAGCAATATAAATCGGGATTTCTTTTCTATTAGCCGGGTTCACAGCGTAAGCGCCTGTAAATACTCCTGTTTTTTCTTTTTCTTCTAATTGCCTTTCAACATCCATTTTGTTTTTTGTTGCTTCCTGATATTTTTTAACTTCACTTGATTTCTCTGGAGTGGTAATTTCTCCTACTAATTTATGTTCTGGAGCTAAAACAAGAAAGGTTGCGCCAAAAATAGTATCTGGTCTTGTTGTAAATACTTTTATTTTCAAATCCGAATCTTTAACCTGAAAATCAATGTCCGCACCTTCGGATTTCCCAATCCAATTTTTTTGCATTTCTTTGATTTTTTCCGGCCAATCAAGTTTATCCAAATCATTAAGTAATTTCTCCGCATAATCGGTAATTTTTAATACCCACTGCTTAATATTTTTCTTTGTAACCTCTGTTCCGCAACGTTCGCATTTACCTGCCACTACTTCTTCATTAGCAAGACCTGTTTTACAAGACGGACACCAATTAATCGGCAACTCTTCTTGGTAAGCAAGGCCTTTTTTAAAAAGCAAAAGAAAAAGCCATTGAGTCCATTTGTAATAAACTGGGTCAGACGTATTTATTTCTCTTGACCAATCATAAGAAAGACCGATTGACTTCATTTGTTCTTTGAATCTTTTTATATTCTTTTCTGTAGAAATTGACGGCTGAATCCCTGTTTTAATTGCGTAATTTTCTGCCGGCAATCCAAAAGCATCCCAGCCCATGGGATGTAAAACATTATATCCTTTCATTCTCATGTAATGAGCGATAACATCTGTACCAACATATCCTCTTGGATGACCGACATGAAGTCCATCTCCGGAAGGATAAGGAAACATATCTAAAATAAAAAATTTGGGTTTCTTAGAAGAATCCTTGGCTTCAAACTCTTTATCTTTCTCCCATTTTTTCTGCCATTTCAGCTCAAAATCTTTTGGATTATATTCTGCCATAATCCTTTATCTTACCTAAAAATCCCCTATTTTTCAATTTTATTGAGTGATGCTAACCAGGGGACGAATAGAGATTTGGCGTTTTGAGAAGTTTGATCTGCTACCTGTTTGAGAGAAATATTTCTGATTTTAGCTATTTCTTTTGCCACATACCCTACACCCATCGGGTCATTGATTTTTTTCTTATAATCTGGCGGCAAAAGATAGGGACAATCGGTTTCAAGCAAAACTTTTTCTAAAGGGATTTTCTTAATAATATCACCCTGGTTAAATTTAAAAATTATTCCATTAAAACCAATATGGAATCCCATTCTCATATATGATTCTGCCTGTTTCCATGTCCCCGTAAAACAATGAATTACTCCCTTGAATTCCGGACCATAAATAGTGGTAAGATATTTTAAAATAACAATTAAATCATCGTGCGCCATTCGGCAATGTATTATAATCGGCAAATCCAATTCTTTCGCCAATTTCACCTGTTGGCGGAATAAAACATTCTGGAATTCTTTAAATTTTTCTATTTTTGTTTTTGTCTTTGGTTTCCAATAATAATCAAGACCAATTTCCCCTATCGCCACAACTTTTTTATCCAACGCAATTTTTTCATATTCTTTATAATTAAATTCTGATTCAAAAGGATTTTCTTTTTCATCTGTTTCATCATCATCTATCTTCATTCTGGTTAAGCCAGTATCAAGATTAATCGGATGCAAACCAACAGATGCATAAACGCCCTCATTATTATTTTGAGCGATTTCAATCGCTTTTTGGGAAGTAAAAAAATTAGTGCCAACGTTTATCATCCAAAAATCTTTTTCTAAACATTCTTTTATAAGTTTATCCCTATCTTTTGTAAAAGCAGGAAAATTAAGATGAGCATGAGTATCGAAATACATAGTGTAAAATTAAAAATAACAAATAATGATCAGTGATTAATAATTAGATACGAGGGAAAAGAGGGATTGATTTCAATGATTTAATTTGTTGAGAAATTTTTTCTGAAGTTTCGGGCAAAAATGGCTCTATCAACTTTGCAATTTCATCAATTGTTAATAACAAATCATTAAGAATTTCTGTCTTGTTCTCCGTGTCCTCCCATGGCTTTTCTTGCTCAATATATCTGTCGCAAAATCCAATTAATTCCCAAACCGCTTTCAACGCCTCATTAAACTTAAATTCCTCAAGAGTTTTCTTATAATCTTCTTGTATTTTGATTATTTCTTCTTTAAGCCTTACATTTTGAATTGTTGTTTTACATTTTTCGTTTTTCGTTTTGCATTTAATTGCAAGAGTTACCACCCTCGCAACTAAATTCCCCAGCCCCTTTGCTAAATCCGAATTATACCTATCCTCAAATTTCTCAATTGTAAAATCGCTATCCTCAAAAGGAGAGGCCTCTCTTAAAAAGAAATACCTCACAGCGTCAGTCCCGTATTTTTTCACCAGCTCACTGGGATTAACTATATTTCCCAAACTCTTGGACATCTTTTGTCCTCCCGCGGTGACATAACCATGGACAAACAATTTATCAGGAAGAGATATTCCGGCAGAAAGCAAATAAGCGGGCCAATAGAGAGAATGAAAAATCAGAATTCCTTTTCCAATAGCGTGTATTTTATTGTCATTCTCCTGCCAATATTTTTTAAAATTATTGTCATCAGTGCCATATCCCAAAGCACTGATATAATTAATGACCGCGTCAAACCAGCTCCAAAAAATTTGGCTCGGGTCATCTTGTATTGGTATTCCCCAATTTCGCGCTCTTTCTGATGAACGGGAAATACAGATATCTTCCAATCCTTTTTTGATAAAACCAAGAACTTCATTTTTTCGAGTTTGAGGAATAACTTTTATAACATCCTTTTCAATTAATTCTTTGAGCTGATTTTCATACGCAGAAAGCTTAAAAAAATAATTTTCCTCCTCCACTATCTCTGGTTTTGTTTTATGTTCCGGACACAAACCGTCAACCAGCTCATCTTCTGTGTAAAACTGCTCACATCCGACGCAATAAAGTCCTCTATATTTCTTTTTATAAACATCTTTCTTGCAAGCCTGCCATAATTTATAAACTGCTTTAATATGCCTATCTTCTGTGGTTCTTATAAAATCATCAAACGATAAATTAAGAATCTCTTTTAAATTGCGGAATGTATCAGCATTCTTTTTGGCAAATTCTTCCACTGGAATATTTGCTTCTTCTGCCGCCCGAGCGATTTTTAATCCGTTTTCATCCGTGCCAGTCAAAAAGAAAACCTCCTCGCCCAAATTGCGATGGTAGCGAGCTATAACATCTGCCTGTATTATTTCTAACGCAAATCCAATATGCGGAACTGAATTAACATAAGGCAGAGCTGTAGAAATATAGAATTTTTTATTTTCTTTTGTCATATCTTTTCACAATAACAACAAATTCTCCTTTTATCTTATCTTTTTCTATTTTTTCGATAACTTTGTCAACCTTACCGCGATAAATAGTTTCAAACTTTTTAGTTAATTCCCTGCCCACAATCGCCTCAATATCCTTATCTAATTCTTGAATCTGTTTTAATGTTTTGATAATTCGGTAGGGTGATTCATAAAGAATTACTGGATATTTTGAATCAATGACTTGCTTAAAAAATCCATCCCTCCCTTTTTTCTGGGGAGGAAATCCTAAAAATAAAAATCTATCCATAGAAATTCCGGCAATTGAAGCGATTGTTGCCAAAGCAGATGGTCCGGGAATCGGAATAATTTTTACATTTTCTCCTAATGATGTAATTATTTCTTGGACTAGTTTATTTCCTGGATCAGAAATTCCGGGAGTGCCGGCATCGCTAATAAGGGCAATATTCTTTCCTTGTTCCAATAATTCTATAATTGATTCTGTTTTTGTTATTTTAGAATGCTGGTGATAGCTTATTGTCGGTTTCTTAATATCAAAATAATTCAGTAATTTTTGGCTTACTCTTGTATCTTCACATAAAATAAAATCAGCCCTTTTTAAACATTCAAGGGCCCGGAAGGATATATCTTGGAGATTCCCTATTGGAGTGGCAATAATAAAAAATTCTGGCATTCTAAAGTAATTGTTGATCTATGGCTTCTCTTCTCTCAAGAAATCCTTGGGCAAATTCAAATATCATTCCCATCAGAGGAATTATTAAAATCGCTCCTAAAAGCCCCCAAAGCCTGGCTCCTATTAACAAAGAAATCAAAACCAAAGATGGGGACAGCTGCATAAACCTTTTGGTCAAAAGCGGCATAATCACATAGTTTTCTATCCCTTGGGCAATAAAGAAGATTATTATAAATATAATCGCCTTGGGCATTCCCATAGTAATCAAAACGAAAAGCGCAATAGCGGTTCCGCTTAAAAATGGACCAATTGTCACAACCATATTAAAAACGCCTGCTAGCAAGCCAAATAAAACAGCATACTTGATATTCAAAGAATAACAAGCGATGCCGATTACTATTCCTATAAAAAGACAACAAATAATCCGAACTCCGAACCATGCAGCTACTTTTTTCTGGCTCTTTTGCCAAATTGCTGAAATTCTTGATTTATATCGTGGCGGAAAAATAAGCATTACCGCTTTTGATAATCCTTCTTCTTCCAGGGATAAAAAGAAGGCAATCGAGAAAATAACTATCGTTGACGCCAGTCCTCCGAAAATCATTCCAATAGCGGAAAATATATTGTTAGAAGCACTATATAATCCTTTTCCAATAACTTCAGCAAAAGATTGAAAATTCTTGAGTGCTTCTATTTTTAATCCGCTGAGATAGGGGGACGCTTGCTCAAAATACCCTGGAATATTGGTGGTGAAATGTTGAAGCTCTGAAAAAAGCAATGGGGCTAAAGTATATATAAAACAACTAAGTAAAACAAAAATGCTTAAATACACCAAAATTGCCGCCAACACTCTTGGAATATGGAATTTCCGTAAAAAATTTATAGCTGGATTAAAAAGAATAGAAATTACTAAGGCAAAAACAAACCAAATTAATATATCTCTTATCAAAAATACAAAATACAACAATCCTAATGCAAAAATTATCTTCAATATGCTCGCCCATGAAATATCTAAAATCCGAGAGCTTGTTCCTCCCGAATCATTTGAAATATAATTTATTGGCCTTTCCTCGTCCATTACATTAATATTAGAACTCTTTTAATAAGTTTTCAAATAATTTTTTATTCTTAAAAGGGCCCAGCAGAGCAAGATTTAACTTCTTGGGTTGAAAAATATCTTGGGCTACTTTTAAAATATCCCTCGGTGTCACTTTATCAATTTCTTCAAAAATTTGTTTTTGAGTTAAAATTTTATTCTCTAAAAGATCTTGCCCTCCATAGAAAGAAGCTAGGGCATCAGACGCCTCTAGGGATAACGCCATCTTTCCCTTAATATAATCTTTAGCTTTCTGTAATTCTTCAGTAGATACCATTTCTTTTCTGATTTTTTTATATTCTTCTAAAATCGCCTTTATGGCCTTATCTACATTCTTATTATCTACTCCTGCTCTTGTAAATAAAAATCCGGTGTCAGGATCGCTTTCTAACGAAGTTGCGACATAATAAGCTAAACCTAATTGTTCTCGCACCCTTATAAACATACGCGAACTCATCATTCCTCCAAGTATTATTGACAGTAATTCTGCTGTGTATTTTTGCGGATGAAAAAGATTGTACGCCCTGACCCCCAAACAAAGATGTGTTTGATCGGTTTTCTTAAAATAAAGCAGGGAGTTCGGCTTATCTTGTTTTTCAATAACTCTTGATTTAGAACGAATTTTCCCTTTTGATAATTCTGAAAAATATTTTTTTACTTTTTTGATTGCTTCAACAGATTCAACATTTCCCGCTATACACACCAACGAGTTTGATGCCGTATAATGATGTTTCCAATAAGATAACAATTGCTCTCTTGTAATGTTTCTTACGCTCTTTTTTTCTCCTGCCACGCTCCATCCAGCCGGTTGATCGCCATAAAGCAATTTTTTCCAAAGATTAAAAATATACATCATCGGAGTATCATAGTACATATTAATTTCTTCTATTATCACTCCCTTTTCTTTTTTAATCTCTTTTTGCGGTAAAAGTGAATTTAAATAAATGTCTGCCACCCAATCCAATGCTAAATCAAAATGAGATGCTTCTACTTTTGCGAAATAACCAGTGAAGTCCTCACTTGTAAAAGCATTATAATTTCCCCCGATTTTATCTAATGCCTCCGCAATTTCTGTAGAAGTAGTGCGTTTTTTTGTTCCTTTAAAAAGCATGTGCTCTAAAAAATGAGAAATGCCGTTTATTTCTTTTGTCTCGTTCTTACTTCCGGTTTTGACCAAAAGCAAAACTGTTACCGCTTGGGTATTTCTATCCGGAATTGCGATAATTCTTAATCCATTTTTTAAAATCGTTTTCTTGTACATAAATAACTAATTTTAATGCGATTGATAATTAATACTTTACAATATCATATAAGTGAATTTCAAGAAACAAAAGGGCGCCTCCCGGCGCTCCTTTTTACTCTTCTTCATCACCACCGAATTCTTCATCTCCTCCATCAGTGGGAAGATCCTCAAATTCCTCTTCGTCTTCCCATTCATCAAACATTAATTCGTTGTTAATCATTTTTATGGATTTGCCAATACCATGAAGGCGACCTTCTCCTTTGATATTCCAAATCCCAACACTTTTTTATCCGAATGACCATGAGAGACCAACCTCATAAAACCATTCTGAAAAAATTATATTCTAATTAAAAATACTGTCAAGTGCTTATCCAGAATTATAATACGAGAAAACAAAAGGCACCCGAGGGTGCCTTTTGTTTTATTTCTTTGTCTTCTTCTTTTTGGGTTTCTTGACCATTTGACCAACGGCTCTCTGGGGCAAAAGAATAAATTAATTATTCGTTACCTTACTAAACCGTTTTCAATGAAAGGCGGTAAGGAGACCAACCCTTAATATCCCTTTCTACTATTAATAATAAATTACGTACAATATGTGTCAATAGAAAAAGTTATTAACAATTGAAAAAAAATAAAATTATGTTGAGATTTTTTTCTTTTTTATTTTTATTGCCAAAAGGTGTATCAACCACGCGGTTATTACGCCTACAAACATTCCTCCGATAATATCGGAAGGATAATGAACTCCAACAATAATACGACTTACATTCATAAAAATCGCTGCGATAAAAAAAATAATTCCTAATTTTTTATTATAAAAATAAATTGCTGTTGCAATGGCGAAGAAAAAAGCAGAATGACCAGAGGGAAAAGAGTATCCACTTTCCGGAATCAACTGATGGACATTATGGATAATAAATGGGCGAGGCCGATGGTAAAAAAGACGTATTAATTCCACAACGCCAAGGCGCGCCACAATCGCGGAAAAAATAGTTATTAAAAATATATGGATTTTCTCTTTATTTTTTTTCTGAACAAAAAACAAAAAAGCTAAAAATAAAATAACTAATAAATATTGGAGGTATTTGGCAAGAAAAATAAAAAGAATATCAAAAAATGCTGACTTACCAGCTAAATTATTAAAAAAATAAAAAATATTTGTATCTATTGTCATATCTTATCTCTTGCTGTGCTTTCGCCAGCTAGGAAACCGGTACTCCAGCAAGATTGGAGATTGAACCCGCCGGTTGGACCATCAATATCTATAATTTCGCCAGCGAAATATAAATTATTAATTATTTTCGATTTCATAGTTTTGCTATCTATTTCTTTTAGAGAAACTCCCCCTCTCGTAATTATAGCCGAATCAAAACCGAATAATCCATCTGCTATCATTTCTAAATTCTTTAATATTTTTACCAAACGATGTCTTTCTTCTCTTGTTATGCTATTTGCTTTTTTTTCTGGATTTATCTTTGACATCCTTATTACTATTCCGATTAATTTATTTGGCAATAAATCACCTAAACAATTCTTAAAGGATTTATTTTTATATTTTCCAAAATCTCTTTTGATTCTTTCATCCAGTTTCGCAAAATCTAAGGCTGGCTTCAAATCAATAGTTATTTTTACTTTTCCATTTTTCAACAGCTCTCCTACCTTTTTGCTTATATCTAAAATAATCGGCCCGCTTAAACCAAAATGAGTAAAAAGGCATTCTCCGAATGCGCTGCATTGTTTTTTTTCTTTCTGCCAAGCGCTTATCTCTATATTTTTCAAACTTAACCCTGGCATTTCTCTTGCCCAACTTTCTTTTATTTTTATCGGAACCAGGGCGGGAGATAAGGCTTCTATTTTATGTCCTAAATCTTCTACCCATTTGAAACCATCACCCGTAGAGCCGGTTGATGGAAAAGATTTCCCACCAGTACAAAAAATGTATTTTTTAGCAATAACTTCTTTATCTTTCAATATTAATTTTTCAATCCTACTTTTCTTAAAGATGACTTCAACTACTTCCGAGCCATACTCAATTTTTACTCTTCCTTTTAATAAATATTTAATCAACGCCCTTAAAATATCATCTGCCTTATCACTTACAGGAAAAACTCTCTGCCTTCTTTCTATTTTCGTTTTTACTCCTAATTTTTCGAAAAAATTAATAACTTTTTCAGGTCCAAAAATGGAAAAAGAATGAAATAAAAATTTTCCATTCTTGCCATAATTTTCAACCAAATTTTTCAGATTAAACTCTGCGTTAGTCAAATTACACCTGCCTTTTCCTGTTAGTATAAGTTTTCTACCAGGTTTTTTGTTTTTCTCCAATAAGATAACTTTTGCCCCGAGTTCTCCTGCTTTACCCGCAGCAATCATTCCCGCTGGCCCTGCTCCGATCACTGCCACATCAAAAACTGGATTTTTCTCTTTTTCCATCATTTTTTATTAATTTTTCCAAAGCCCGTGTATATTGCAAAAAATCCTTGCGGAAATATCTGCTATTTCCGCTCTAAGAAAAAATTCCGCTTCCGGACTATCATCTGGTTTTAAAAATTTCCTATAACTTTTATCTCCTGTAATTATCTCGACCCATTCAATAAAATGTTCTTGTTCCATAGGATGCGGAATTGAACCGATTTTTACTTTAATTCCATTTTCTATTTTTTCTATGACTGGTACATGTTTTTCTTTCCCCTCATCTTGACTTCGCTCAATTTGCAATTCCATCGGCTGACCGCAACAAACCAATTGACCTTGACCAGGATGTAAAACTTCCACAATATTGCCGCAAATACTACATTTATAAATCTGTTTTAATTGAGTCATATTATTTATTTAAGTGTTTCCTCAGTATATCAAAAAATGTCCCCTTATCACAGTTTATTAGTAATAATGTTTCTAAAAAACACTCCTCTGTTTGAGGAGTTCTCTCTTTCTGATTTACCTTAATTTTTATCCACAAATAATTGGAGATGGGGAGTGGGCCGCATAGCGACCCGACTCCTCATCTCTCTGATCTTCTCTGGCTTATCCAGCCCTTGAACTTGGTTGGCTCAAAGGATTAGATCCCTAGCCCCTCTGCAAATGCGAGGCTCGTATCCCTAGCTCATCCATTCGTCTAGGCGACGACGACCTGCAAACCGTTGCGACCCTGGGCCAGGCTGGACGCCGACGACCTGGGACTTGCTTCGACCGACCTCGATCTCGCCGTGACGAACCCCTTCGCCGAGTTCACGAACGACAAACACGAAGGAGAACCACGACAACCGAGCACGATCCTCTTCATACTCCCACCTCCTGGTGAGATTCCGACGCTCCCTGCCTATCGAAAGGGAGCACTAATCTATATTATTATCCAAAATTAAAAAACAGTCAATAATTAAGAGTGTTGATAAATTAAATTCAAAAACCCCCGTAAATAGGGGGTTTCTGGCAGCAACTGCCCTAGTCGGTCTAGAACCTATGGGAATCAATCCCCATAAGGGTTACCCGAGTATTTTCTCAGGGGTTATTTAACCCCTCTCGGTCGGGAGTATTTTAAGTTATTTTACCACAAAATGAGACAAATAAGACACTACTTCGGGATATTTTTGTGTCTCGTTTTATAAAACAACTATGAAAAAACAAAGAGGGGACGGATTTCGCTGTTTCCAGTAAATCCGCCCCCTACTATCCCTCCTTCATACTCTGCCCGCGAAGAGGTCAGAGGATGAACTGATCAGCGTTATCGTCGGCCTCATCGATCGCCAACACCACGCGAGCGAAGAGTTCAATAACGCCCTCCACATCTCTGCTATGCACGATCTCACAAGGAGAGTGCATGTAACGATTCGGAACCGAGATCAACCCGGCGGCGACTCCTTCCCTACAGATCTGCATCGGGCGAGCGTCGGTGCCCGTCGGCTTCTCCCAGGCAACCACCTGGAAGGGAATTCCGTTCGCCTCAGCAGTTCTGACGATCAGGTCGAACAGCTTGGGGTTGATGTTCGGACCCGTGGCAATCAATGGGCCCTTCCCCATCTTGATGTCGTTGCATCTCTTCCGGGCCTTTTCCAACCCTGGTGTGTCTGTGGCGAATCCCACATCCACAGCAAGACCTACCTTGGGTCCGATCCCGAAACTGCTGGTGATCGCGCCCAATGCTCCAACCTCTTCCTGAACCGTGGCTACAGAGTAGAGAGATGCCGCTCCGAGGCCACCGAGTTCCGTGACTCGAACGCATCGCTTCCAGAACGATGAACGCTCCGATACGATCGTCGAATCCTCGACTGACCATCAGTCCGTTGAGGAGATCTTCGGGTCCGCTGTAGTCCAAGACAGCCGCATCGCCGACTCGAACCACTTTCTCGGCGTCCTCTTTGTCATTAGCACCGATGTCGATCCAGAGATCTTCATACGTGGCGACCTTCTTCCGATCCTCCTCTTCCTGGAGATGAATCGCAGGTCGCCCGATGACCCCCAGAACCACGCCCGACTTGGTCAGGATACGAACGCGCTGGCCGGCGAAGACCT
>JAPLYH010000039.1 GCA_026395615.1 Candidatus Parcubacteria bacterium
CTGAGCTACGAGCCCATAAAAATATAACTCTTGATTAAAAGTGGGCGCGGATGGACTTGAACCATCGACCCCGTCATTATCAGTGACGTGCTCTGCCAACTGAGCTACGCGCCCGTACTCTATCAACGATTTATATAATAACAGAAGGATTCCTAAATATCAATACAAAAAGCGCTATGCGCTTTTTGTATTGATATTCATGAGATAAATTCTTGGAGTTGCTCCGACCAATGAATGACTAAATTTTTTAAGATGTCTTAATCAGCATCTTACAGTTAAAAGCAGATATCTCGGCCTTGAACTATAGTCGACACTCTATCCTCTTAATCCTGTAAACAAGATTAAAAAGATAAAGATTGTGTGATCTACGCACAGGTTCCCCTACGCGTGCCTTGTTACGACTTCACCATTATCACTGACCTTACCTTGAGCCCGCAGAAGCGGGACTTCGGATACTATCAGCTCTCTTGGTGTGACGGGCGGTGAGTACAAGACCCAGGAACATATTCATCGCGACATAGCTGATTCGCGATTACTAGCGATTCCAGCTTCACGAGGGCGAGTTTCAGCCCTCGATCCGAACTGAGATTGGTTTTTGGGATTAGCTCCGCCTTACGGCTTGGCAACCCTCTGTACCAACCATTGTATCACGTGTGCGGCCCAGGGCATCAAAGGGCCATGCTGACTTGGTGTCATCCCCGCCTTCCTCCACATAAGATGTGGCGGTCCTCTGTCACACTTGTAACACAGAGGAGGGGTTGCGCATGTTACCCCATTTAAGGGAGCACTTCAAAGCACATGCTGACAACAGCCATGCAGCACCTGTGCTAATGTCCTTGTGGGTGGGTCTGCCTTTCAGCAAACTTTCATTAGCATGTCAAGCCCTGGTAAGGTTCCTCGCTTATCGTCGAATTAAGCCACGTGATCCACCGCTTGTGTGGGTCCCCGTCTATTCCTTTGAGTTTCAGCCTTGCGGCTGTACTCCCCAGGCGGGACACTTAACGCGTTAGCTTCGCCACTGAAAGGGTCGACACTTCCAATAGCCAGTGTCCATAATTTACGGCGTGGAGTACGAGGGTATCTAATCCTCTTCCATGCCCACGCTTTCGTTTCTCAGCGTCAGGATCGCTCCAGTTGAATGCCTTCGCTTTTGGTGTTCCCCTCGATATCAACGGATTCCACCCCTACACCGAGGGTTCCATCAACCTCTAACGTCCTCTACTCTGTTAGTTTTTCCTACGACTCCAAAGTTAAGCTCTGGAGATTTGATAGGAAACCCAACAAAGCGCCTACAAACGCTTTACGCCCAGTAAATCCGGATAACGCTCGGGGCTCACGTATTACCGCTGCTGCTGGCACGTGATTAGCAGCCCCTTATTCCACTAGTACATTCACCCACCCGAAAGTGGGTTATTCTTAGTTAAAAGAAGTTTACACCCCGCAGGGCTTCATCCTTCACGCGGCGTCGCCTCGTCAGTCTTTCGACCATTGCGAAGGGTCCTTGACTGCTGCCTCCCGTAGGAGTAGGGTCCGTATCTCAATACCCTTGTTGGCGGTCGGGCTCTCACCCCGCCTACCCGTCATAGCCTTGGTGGGCTATTATCTCACCAACTAGCTGATAGGCCGCAGACCAATCACTAAGTGGAGTCTTGCGAAACCTTTACCCTTTGATTGCTCGCAGGGACTATCAGGAATTAGCTCAGATTTCTCTGAGTTATGCCTGTCTTAATGGAATGTATCTACGTGTTCCTAACCCGTTTGCCACTGCCCGTCCGAAGACGGACCGTTTGACTTGCATGCCTTATCCACGCCGCTAGCGTTCATCCTGAGCCAGGATCAAACTCTCAAAAAAAATAGTCGGAACAACTCTAAAAATTTATCTTATACTAACTATTTGATTATTAAAGAACTTGCGTATTTTATACGCGTATATCATATTGTATTCATTTTCAAAAACTTGTCAAGTGATATAATAATTATAAAGATTATTAATCAATAATTATTAATTATTAATTGTCTTCTCTCCCCTACCCCATCCCCTGCCTCACTGTTTTATTGAAAATAGAAGAGAGGGGAGAGGCAAGGGAAAATTTTCAATTTGCAATTTACAATTTGTAAAAAACAAAATACAAAATGACTGGTGACAGAAAATAAAAATATAAAACTAAAAAAACAAAATTCGAAGATAGAAAAATAAAAATGTTGAGGGCACAAAATTAAAATAAAAATTATGAAAAAAGAAATGAAAAAAGATTTGGCAATTGCCGTAGATTTAGGAGCCACAAATTTGCGAGTTGGAGTTGTTTCAAAAAATGGGAAAATTTTAAAACAATTTATAACCGAAACTCCAAAAATAAAAAACCAGCCATCTTTTTTAATCAAAACAATTATTGTTTTGATTAATTCTATTTTGGAGAGTTATGATAAAAAAAGAATTTTAGGAATAGGCGTCGCTGTTCCAAGTCCGATTGATTCTAAAAAAGGAGAAATGACTAGTCCCCCAAATTTGCCCTATAAAAAAGTTGCTATTGTAAAACCATTGAAAAAATATTTTTCTCTCCCTGTTTTTCTTTCCAATGATTGTTCGGCAGCAGTGTTGGCAGAGAAATATTTCGGAGCTGGAAGAAAATCAAGCAATTTTATTTACCTTACAATTTCCAGCGGTATAGGTTCAGGTATAATTGCGGACAATCACTTATTGTCCGGACATAATAATAGCACTGGAGAAGTTGGCCACTTTATTGTGGACACTATATATAACCTGCCTTGCCAATGCCAAAAGGGTTATGGGCACTGGGAAGCGTATTGCTCTGGCAATAATATGCCCATTTTTTTAAAAACCTGGTTAAAATCCGAAAAAATTAAAAATAACTATGCGGTCAAAACATCAAAGGATATTTTTGACCTGGCAAAAAACAAGGACAAAAACATTTTAAACTTTCTTAAACAAATAGGGAAAATAAACGACGCCAGGGGAGTTTCAAATATAATTGTTGCCTATAATCCGGAAAAGATTATTATGGGCGGTTCCGTTGTCTTAAATAATCAGGCCTTCATTATTCCTGAAATAAAAAAGAATATTGATAAATTTCTCTCCCCTCCTAAAATAATCATTTCTCCTTTAAAAGAAAACGCCTGCCTCCTCGGCGCCGCCACTCTGGTATTTTTTAAATAATTGATATTAAAAAAGAAGAATGCCCGAGACGAGGAATAAATCCAAGTCCCAGGCATCCGCCGATCAACGCGAGTTAACGCGACAGGATCGGTTCGGGTTCAAGCTCGCGAAGGTTCCCATAGGCCTCATCAAGCTGCTGCTGCGCAGTCCTGATTTCGCCGACAGTGCAGTCGGCACAGCTTTGCGGCCTTCCTTCATGTTCGCCGAGAGGGCAACCCACATCCTCGCACATCCGGACGAACGACCGGTCCTGCTGGATCCGCTCCTGCAAGCAGGCTGGACATTCGTCGGCCGAGAGACAAAGCGCATCCAGCCGTCCTCGAGCCTTACGTTGCCGGCACTTGTCCACCAGAGGAGAACCCTCAAGGACCTCGTGCACGTGTCCTGAGAGACACTGGACGTAGTATCCAGAACCTCTCGCCTCACCAACGCCGTCGTCCCGACCACTCTGACTCATTGCTAAACCTCCTTACTACTATAATTATACCATAACTTACTATAAATTGTCAAGCCAGGCATTTTAGTGCGTGGCTTTAATTCTATCTCCGAATTTTTAGAAATAAATTAGATAGTTATAATCAAAGGATTGAGGCTGTGGATAACTCTCCCCCAAAAATTACGCCACCCGGCATCGTAGTGAGATTTCCTATATCTGACGTGGGTTCCGACGTTTCGCGAAAATTACGCCACCCGGCATCGTAATTCCGTTCCGGGTGGCGTAATTCCGTTCTGTAATAAAAAATCCCTCACAAATGGGAATTTTATCTTCCATTATCAGATTATTATTAAATTATTCTGTGCTTTTCCATAAAAGAAGGCAGGCGTATGTTTTATAGGGCGACCATTTTTCTATTTGTTTGCCTGTTAATTCTTTTCCATATAATTTCTTCATACCATTTTTAATACCCAAGTCCCCTCCAGAAAAAACATTCGGCCTCCCCATACTAAACATTAAAAACATTTCAGCTGTCCAAGGACCAATTCCCTTTACTTGAACCAGTTTATCCAATATTTCTTCGTTAGATAATTTATCAAAATTATCAAAATTCAAACTTTTATCTCGAATATGTTGAGCTAAACTTTTTATATATTTAGTTTTTCCCTCAGATAATCCGGCTGACCTCAATTTGTTATCAGGCATACTCAATATCTTCCTCGGAGTAATTTCTTTCTTAGAAAACAGTTTTTCAAACCTGGAATAAATCGTTTGAGCTGCTTTTCCTGATAACTGCTGGTATACTATTGATTCACAAAGACTTAAAAAATATTCCTGTTTTTTAATCGGCTTCAATTCTTTAATAATCCCCTTTTTATAAAATGAAAAAAGAATAGGGTCATTCTTTTTAAAATGTTGGATTGCTTTTTGTAATTCTGTCATAGAATTAGGGTCTCTTATTTCTCCATTGCTTTGTGGCGGAGGTTTTGGGGATATTTTTCAATCGCATATCGTAAAGCCAATCTCGGCATTTCATTTTTATTCTTCATAACATAATCAAAAACTTGTTCTGGAAAAACATTACTCGCCTCTTTTAACACCCACCCATATCCTTTTTGGACCATATCATCCGGGTCTTGGAGCAACATATCAGAAATTTCAAAAATATCTTTCAAATATCTCCCCTTTCTTACGGGATAAATAAAACTGGCAGCAGATGCTCTTTTCACCCATCTATTTTTTGATTTCGCCCACGCCTTAACTGCCGGAACAAATTCCGGAAACTGGTAAATAAAACTTCCGATTATATGGGTAGAAAAATCATCGCAATTCGCCCAATTAGTAATATATTTCTTCACCCAATTCTCAAATATCTTAAAATCTTTTTCCTCATACCTCTTATTTAATCTAAAAACCCATTTTGAAGCGCACCCTACTTCTTGTATATATCCTGATTTCATCAATTCTTCGCACAGAGCAAAAATTTCTTTCTTTTCCAAATTTTTAATCTTATCAAAATATCTTTTACAAATTTCCTTAGAAACAGTTGACCTTACTCCATAAGTTTTTATCTTTTCCCGAAAAAACCTGATTTCCCCCTGTTTATAAACAGGATCGCAATTTTCTTTTAATTCTTTTCTGATTTGAGGAATTATTTTATTCATATCGTCCATTCTAACTAAAATTTACCTGACCAGCAAACAATATTTGACTAATTCTAAAAACGTGCTATGATATAAATCAAGGAGGAACTATGCCGAAGTGGTTATGCGCCGTGATAGCACTAGCACTTGTCGGAGCGGGAGTATTCGGAATCTGCATGAGGAACAGTCCACCGATTTTGAAGACGGGGGATGCAGATAACTTGTCAGTCGGAATTCTCGCTGTGATCATGGGGGCTGGTCTGCTTGTCATCACATTCATTCCTGAACTGGACAGGAGATTCACCAATCGCCAGCCATAATCGCCCTGCTCTGATTGAGCGTAGAACAGGGAAAGGCACAGATCCGAGTGGGCCGAGGACAACTGTTCTTAGCTCGCTCTTTCTTTTCTTTCAATAAAATTTAAAAACCCTTTTATAAAAGGGTTTTAAATAATACGAATATATTTACATAGCCTGAGGTCGGATTTGGACCGACGACCTACTGTTTACAAAACAGTTGCTCTGCCGCTGAGCTACTCAGGCCCAAAAGATAAGAATCTCAGAGTTACTAAAATTTTTATTTTTTATCTATATCTTTCCAATAATCTTCCTTAAACTTTTGAGAATGAGAAACTTTTCGTAAATAATGATCTGCTTTTCTTTCTCCTTTGAGGAACAAAATTTTTGCTTTAATCAATGCTTTTTTCGCAATTTTTTCCGCGCTGAAACCGCTTGCCGGTCCCAACCCAGCCATTTTCTTTCTTAACC
>JAPLYH010000037.1 GCA_026395615.1 Candidatus Parcubacteria bacterium
CAAAATGAGACCCACCTTAACGGACACTACATGTCCGTTAAGGTATATTATGCGACGTCTATATATCTATAATAATCCCTATAAATAGGGACTGTCAAGAGAGAGTATAAAAACAACACACTCCCCCCACTGATAACTCAATCTTTTTTAAGGGGGATTAATTTATTATAATCCTTTGATTTAAATAATGATTTAAATCTTTCCAACTATTATTAACCCACGGCTTTGCCTGGATAGACCACCAAGAGCTAATCTTGTGCCCAGTATTATCGAAAAAGGGTTTAAACCAGTTTACCCCCTCCCCCCACCTCTTTATACCCTCAAAAGCTCCTTTTATATCTTGTTTAATAATTTGCCAAACACCCTGAACCTGTTCTTTGCTTGGCGGTTCTATCCTGCCTGATACGTCTTGCGCAAAAGCGATATAAGAATTACTTAATAAAAATGCTGAACAGAGTAGAGAACAAAGAATAAATTTTAATCTATACTCCCCTTTCATATTTTTTAATTTTAATAAATTTCAAACTTGTTTACAATTTTTCTTTTGCTTGTTTTAATCTTAGCAAAGTTTTTTCTTTTCCCAAAATCTCTGCAATAGCAAATGGAGGCGCGGATGATTTCTTGCCAGAAAGAGCGACTCTTAGTGGCCATAATAAATAGCCTTTATCGCCTTCCGGGCCTATTTCTGAGGCCTTTGCCACCAGGATTTCTTCAAGGTGAGTTCTTGACCAATCGTTGGGTTTAACCGCCTCTAAAAGGCCTTCTAACGCCTCTAAAGCGGTTTTAATATCATTGTCTGTCAGGGTTTTCCATATAAGAAGGTCTTTTGTATAGTCAAGATCTTTTTTGAAGAAAAAATCAACTAATTCCGGTAGCTCGGAAAGATATTTTAATCTCTCTTGATATAGGGCAATTACATTTTCTATAGCTATTGAATCTATTTTTTCTTTGGTTTCAGGAATGAAATATGACTCGCTTATTTCCATTCCTCCTATACCTGCCAAACGTCCTCCGGTTTCAAAAATCGGCTGAATCAAATTTGCTTCTATTAAATAAGGGATACATAATTCTGTTAATTTTTTAGTTGATTTATTGCGGATATAAAAACCATTTATCCAATCAAGCTTTTGAACATTAAAGATAGCTCCTGATTTTTGACAATGTTCTAAAGAAAATTCATCTATTAAATGATTGATTGCGTATATTTCCCTTTCATTGTCAGGATTCCAACCAAGAAAAGCCATAAAATTTATCATTGCTTCCGGGAGATAACCTTTTTCCTTATATTCATTAACTGATGTAGCTCCGTGTCTTTTGCTAAGCTTGCTTCTGTCGGTTCCCAGCAATAATGATAAATGAGCATAATCTGGTTGCGGAAAGCCCAGGGCTTCTTGCAATAAAATTTGTTTTGGAGTGTTTGAAAGATCGTCTTCGCCCCTAATGACGTGGCTGATTGTCATTTCAAAATCATCAATTACAACAGCGAAATTATATAAAGGTGTTTTTGTATCTTTAGCAATAGTCATATCTCCTAAAAGCGCGGTGTTAAATTCAACCTTTCCTTTTATTAAATCATTAAATGACACGATTTTTTCAGGCGTTCTGAATCTGATTACAGCTGGTTTGCCAGCTTTTAAATATTCTTCTACTGTTTCTTTTGGAAGAGTGCTGCATTTCCCGCTATATTTAGGAGCTTGTCCCATACTCATTTGATATTGGCGCTGGGCTTCTAAATCTTCTTTACTGCAAAAACAATAATAAGCAGTCCCCTGTTCCAACATTTTATTAATATATGACTCATAAATACCAATTCTCTCGCTTTGTCTATATGGTCCGTATTCGCCGATATATTCATCATTTTTTTCAGGATTAATTCCTTCGTCCCAGATAACCTTTAACCATTTTAATCCTTCAATAATATCTGTTTCATATTCTTTTTTTGACCGCTCCAAGTCAGTATCTTCTATGCGCAGAATAAAACTTCCATTATATTTTTTAGCAAATAAATAGTTAAAAAGCGCGGTTCTCACAGTTCCTATATGTAGGAATCCGGTTGGAGATGGCGCAATCCTTACTCTCGGATTTTCAATTTTTTTAGCAATAGCTTCCATACAGTTAGATTACCTCAGATTAATTGACTTTTCAAGGAATATATTATATATTTCACTTTGCATCAAGGAGGAGGGTCAGATGCCTGGAAAGCGCAATGTCTGGGAATTGCTTTTGGAAGTCATTCGAGACAATCTCCAAAGGCTTCTCAAGGTGGAATCCGATCAAAGCTTCAGAACTCTTGCTCGTGTTCGAGCAGAGAAGATCACTTGTTTGATCGATGTTCTTCTCGTTCCCGCAGAGAAGCCGAAGGGTTTTGCGGATGAGTTCCGTGACAGGATTGACGAAATCGTAAGGCTCTGCAAACAAGTGAGAGACAGGTTGCCGGAGAAATCCTGGGCGAGACATCGTTTCGCCGGTCTCTCTACTTCTGTGGAGTGCGAATTCGCTCCCTATCCTGACTAGCATCGACGAGTTCCGACGCCCGCAGCAGTTCTCTTACGAGTTCAGCTGCGGGTCTTCTTTTACGATTTGAAATAATTTACTATTTCTATTGCTATATTTTTCGCTGCGTCTGGTTTAGCGAATTTTAATGCTGCCCTGCTCATTTCTTGAAGTTTTTCCGGCTGGGAAAATATGAGCATTATTTTTGAAAACAACATAGCTGGGGTTGGATTTTTGGGTTCCATAACAACAGCAGCCCCTGTATCGGCATATGCATTAGCGTTTTTTGCTTGATGGTCTTGAGATGATTCCGGCAAAGGAATTATTATACTCGGTTTTCCCATAGCAGCGATTTCAAAGATAGCGCCTGACCCAGCGCGTCTTACAATTAAATGGGCTGAATGGTACGCCTGTTTTATTTCCGGTTCTGTAAGGAAATCAAAAAGATGATAATTTTTTGCTAATTGCTGGTCTTTAATTATAATATCGGACATCACCTTTGAGTGTTCAAAGTTTTTTAATCCGCACTGGTGAATAATTTCAAAATTTTTGAGCAAATCAGGTAAAGCGGTAAGA
>JAPLYH010000020.1:0-15979 GCA_026395615.1 Candidatus Parcubacteria bacterium
GCAGCTCCGACCAAAACAGGATATACCTTTGCCAGTTGGAATACTCTGGCTAATGGATCAGGTTCTGCTTTCACAAGTTCAACTCCTGTTGTTGCAGATATCACCGTCTATGCGCAGTGGACTATTAACAATTACACAGTCACCTTTAACAAGAATGGAGGAGACACTGAAGCCAACCCGACCAGCACAGTAGCCAATTACAATACAACTGTTACTCTGCCAGCAGCTCCGACCAAAACAGGATATACCTTTGCCAGTTGGAATACTCTGGCTAATGGATCAGGTTCTGCTTTCACAAGTTCAACTCCTGTTGTTGCAGATATCACAGTCTATGCCCATATACCTTTGCCAGTTGGAATACTCTGGCTAATGGATCAGGTTCTGCTTTCACAAGTTCAACTCCTGTTGTTGCAGATATCACAGTCTATGCCCAATACACCATCAATTCCTATACTGTCACCTTTAACAAGAATGGAGGAGACACTGAAGCCAACCCGACCAGCACAGTAGCCAATTACAATACAACTGTTACTTTGCCGGCAGCTCCGACCAAAACAGGATATACCTTTGCCAGTTGGAATACTCTGGCTAATGGATCAGGTTCTGCTTTCACAAGTTCAACTCCTGTTGTTGCAGATATCACAGTCTATGCGCAGTGGAATGCTCCATTAACCACTCCTACTTTCTCGCCTAATTCAGGAGCAATTGCCTTAGGGGTAACTACAATAACCCTTGCCTCTGATTCAGGATCAACTATCTACTATACGACTGATGGTTCTACACCAACAACAGGAAGTGCATCCGTAGCTACAGGAGCTACTATTACTCTTTCTTCAGTAGCTAATCCAATAAAAGCTTTAGCTGCAAAATCTGGATATCCGAATAGTGCTATTGGTACTTCGGGAACATATACTCAAGCTGCAACAGCTAATCTATCAGGCCTTGCTATTAGTGATTCACCTGGAAATTATACTTTTGTTGCTGGAACTTACACTTACTCTAATGTAACCTCTATTAATTCTGCAGCCCATATCCACATTACTCCAACTGGAAGCGGAACCATTACAGTAAACGGGACAACAGTAGTATCCGGTGAAGCATCAGGAGAAATTGCCCTTACTGCTGGGGTGGAAGCAACTATTACAACCATAGCTACTGAAACAGGAAAATCTGCAAAGACCTATACTATTTACATAACCAGAATTCCTGCCATTGGAGGTGATTTTCAAGGCGGGAAGGTTGCCTATGTTGATGGTACAGGCTTACATGGTTTTATTGTAGCAACAGCTGATCAAAGTACAGGAGCGCAATGGGGTTGCTATGAAACAACAATATCCGGAGCCGACGGAACAGCCATAGGAACAGGAAACCAAAATACCATTGATATTATGGCTGGTTGTTCTACTGCGGGAATAGCTGCCAGGCTTTGTGGTGACTTAGATTTAAATGGCTACACTGACTGGTATCTGCCATCTAAAGATGAATTAAATCAATTGTGGGTAAATAGAGTGGCGATCGGCGTTTTTGTAGATGGTACCAACTATCGGAGTTCGTCTGAGGTCGATTCTCGCCACGCCTGGCTCCAGGATTTCTACGGTGGCTTCCAGGACAACACCACCAGTAAGGCCTACTTGATGTATGTTCGTGCCATCAGGAGTTTTTAACAATTTAATTTTTATTGCGCAAGATATAAAACGCAATATGTAAAATTAAAAGAGATGCAAGGAGATGTTCCGAAAACCATTTTAGCTCCCCCTATTTTCTAAAAAAGTCCTGATATAATTAAATTAATATAAAAATATGGCGAATAATAAAATTTTATATATAGTTATTGGCGTTTTGGTTTTAATCGTTGTCGCTGGCGGAATTTTTCTTTTGAGCAATAAGGGCGGGGAAAATAAAGGCGCAGAAGAAGGAGCGCAAACGCCAGCAACTGAAAATAAAATGGTTGATTGCGGTGAAGCAAAAGATCCGATGTGTTTTATAAACAGAATGAACGGGTGTTTACCTGTCACTGTTAAAATGGTAGGCTCGGACAATACAACGAAAATCGAGCTGACGGTTCTAGGGGTAGAGGACGAGAAATGTCATTTTCAGAGAAAAATAAATGATGTGATGGATCTTGATTGTTTTTTCCCAAAAGGAACTATGAATTGGGATACTATTGACCAGACATTTGGGAATGACAAGGGTTTGCAACAAGTAGTTGATGATGCTTGCAAAAAGGGGTGGTAGAGATTTTTAAATATATTTTGTTATGAAAACTGCGGCGATAATACCAGCGTATAACGAAGAAAAGAGCTTAGGCGAGGTTTTAAATGTAGTTGTTAATCATCCTTTGATAGATGAGGTTATTGTAGTAGATGATGGCTCTGTTGACTCAACTTCACTGGTTGCAAAAAAATATAATGCCTCACGAGTGATTATTCTTAATGAGAATGTTGGCAAAGGAAAGGCGCTGGATATAGGAGTTAAAAATACAGAGGCGGATATAATTCTTTTCTTGGATGCGGATTTAATCGGTTTTAAAACTATTCATGTAACTAATTTGATAAAACCAGTGATAGATGATGAATGCGAGATGACTGTCGGCGCTATTGATAGGTCAAAACTTAGTCCTGCCCTAAATAGGAAATTAAACAGGATAGAATCGCCATTTTCTGGAATGAGAGCCATAAAAAGGGGAGTTTGGGATATTGTACCAGATGAATATAAAAATAAATTTTATATTGAAACCGCTATCACTTATCTTGCCAAGAAAAAGAAAATTAAGGTTAAACCATTAGTCTTAGTAGGTGTGACTCATATTATAAAAGAAAAGAAAATGGGTTTTTGGCCAGGTCATTGGGCGAGATGGAAAATGCATTTGAATATTGTCTGGGCCAGTTTATTATTAAGAACAAAAAGGGCGAAGAAATATGGACTCAGTAATTAATGAAATTAAAGAAAAGCTTGATATTGTTGATGTAATTTCAAGTTATATCAAACTTGAAAAAACAGGGGCTAATTATAGGGCCCTTTGTCCTTTTCATTCGGAAAAGAAGCCATCGTTTTTTGTCAGTCCTACTCGCCAGATATGGTCTTGCTTCGGATGCGGAGCAAGAGGAGACATTTTTGCTTTTGTAAAAGAAATTGAAGGGGTTGAATTTGGGGATGCCCTGAGAATTCTTGCTAAAAAAGCCGGAGTGGAATTAAAAAGGCAAGATCCTCAGCTTCAAACGGCAAGAAAAAGAATTTATGATGTTTGCGAACTGGCAACCAAGTTTTTTGAAAAACAACTTCATTCAAGCTTAATCGGTAAGAAGGCGAAAGAATATCTTTTAGGCAGAGGATTGAGCGAAGAATCAATATTGAAATGGAGAATTGGATTTTCACCGGACTCTTGGGATAGCTTGATGAATTTCTTGCAACAAAAAGGATATTCAGTAGGAGAAATTAAAAGAGCAGGATTGGTATTGGAAAGCGAAAAGGGAAAAGTTTACGATAGATTTCGTTCAAGAATAATTTTTCCGATTTTTGATTTAAATTCCCAAGTAATTGGTTTTGGAGGAAGAGTTTTTGGAAAAGACGAGGCCCAAGAAACCGCAAAATATCTTAATATCCCCAACACCATTCTTTACAACAAAAGCCAGGTTCTTTATGGCTTAAACCAAGCCAAGGTTCCTATAAGAAAAAGTGAAGGATGTATTTTAGTAGAGGGCTATACTGATGTGATAATGTCTCATCAGGCAGGGGTTCAAAATGTAGTAGCTACTTCTGGAACCGCATTAACGCCTCTTCAGCTAGCGACCTTAAAAAGATATTCAAATAATTTGATTACTGCTTTTGATATGGATATTGCCGGAGATTCAGCGACAAAAAGGGGAATTGATTTGGCGCAAGCTCAGGGATTTAATATAAGAGTAGCGGTTACGCCCGGAGTTAAGGACCCGGCTGATATGGTGGCGGAGAACCCAGAGGCCTGGAAGAAATTTGTAAATGAAGCTCGCTCAATAATTGAGTTCTATTTTGACAGCGCTTTTTCCAAGTTTGACGCCAATAGTCATGATGGCAAAAGAAAGATTTCTGAAATACTTATTCCCATATTAAAACGGATTCAAAATAAAATAGAACTATCATCTTGGGTAAAGGAATTAGCCAATCGTTTAGGGGTGAGTGAGGTAAGCGTAGAAGAAGAGTTGAAAAAATATGTTGAAGGCCAGGTAGTGACAGAAGCTCCAAAACACTTTTGCGCGGGAGATGCTAAAAAAACGCGTAGAGATTTAATAGAGGAGAGAGCATTATCTTTGTTATTAAATTATCCTGAAGGGTTTGAATTTTTAGAAGATAAATATTTTGATTGTTTTTCTCCAAAAATTAAAGAAATAATTTTTAAGATTCGCGTAATCGAATCAAAAGATTTTAAGAAAATTGATTTTTCAAAAGAAGATAAGGATTTTTTGGACTTCTTGGCTCTTAAAGGGGAAGTGGAAGTTGAAGTGAGCGACAGAGAAATTGATGTAGCCGATGAAATAAAAGTTTGCTTAAAAGAGCTTGAATCCCTTACAATAAAAGAAGAGTTAAAAGAATTGTCTGATAAGATTAGGGTTGCCGAGCAGGAAGGCAAAAAGGAAGAGGTGGAGAAATTATGTGAAGAATTTCATCGCCTTACAGGAAATTTATCGAAAAATAATGGAGGCAATGTTGCCAAATCGTTAAAAGATAATTAAATAAAATATGCCAAAAACAAAGCAAAAAAATCAGAAAAAATCTGGAGGCAAGAAGAAAAAAACAAAGAAGGTTACGAAGAAAGTTGCTAAGAGAATCGTTAAGAAAACTGCTAAAAAAGTTGTCAAGAAAGTTGTGAAGAAAAAGAAGACCTTCAGTAAGGCTGTATCAAGAAAGAAAACTGCCAAAAAGAAGAGTGTTAAAATTGCTAAGAAAAAAATTAAGAAACAGGGCAAAAAAAGGATAATCAGGAAAGTTAAACAAGAAATCAAGCAGAGGCCTAAAAAAGCAAAAAAGATTGTTAAGAAAGATCTTAGGAAAAAGGCCTATATACAAAAGCCGGCAAAAAAGAAAAAAGCGCTCAAGAATGCCATAGGCAGAATTGCTAATCGGACTTTTATAAATAAACCGAGCAAGGAAATTAAGGTAAATAAGTTAAAGGATAAAATTTTTCCTCCAGATAAGATAGAGGAATTGATTAGAAGAGGCAGAACCCGTGGATTTGTTACTTATAGTGAACTTGTCTATTTTTTCCCGAATCCCGAAAAAGATATTGAAGGGTTAGAAGAACTCTATCAACGATTAGAGGAAGAGGGAATTGAAATTAAGAGAAGTCAGGGATATTTGAAGACAGATGAGGAGGGGCGCACTAATCAACCCAAATCTAAGCCCATATTAAGCAGGCGTCCTGACTCAATTCAGATGTATTTAAAAGAGATAAGTAAAGTTGGGTTTTTAACTGCCAAAGAAGAAAAGGATTTAGCTAGGGGTATAGAAAAAGGAGATATTGCGGCCAAACAAAAACTTATCAGAGCTAATTTAAGATTGGTTGTTTCTATCGCCAAAAAATATGTCGGCAGGACTCCGAATCTTACTATGCTTGATTTAATCCAAGAAGGCAATTTAGGACTTTTCAGGGCAGCTGAAAAATTTGATTGGAGAAGAGGTTATAAATTTTCAACTTATGCCACATGGTGGATAAGACAGGCAATTACTAGAGCATTAGCTGATCAGGCAAGGACAATTCGCATTCCTGTTCATATGATAGAAACTATTTCGAAATATACAAAAGTCAGAAGGGATTTATTGAGAGAACTAGGAAGAGAACCGTCAGTGGAAGAAATCAGCAGAGAGATGGGGATTAGCGCAGATAAAGTAAGGCATATTAAAAAAATTGCCCAAAAAACAATTTCTCTGGAAACGCCGATAGGAGACAAGGATGATGAGGATAGTGTTTTAGCCGAGTTTATAAAAGATGAAGAAATGCCATCTCCTTCCAAGAGAGCGGCAAGGGCGCTTTTAAAAGAAAGACTGGAAGAAATTTTAAAGGATTTGACTGATAGAGAGCAGAAGATTTTAGCAATGAGATTTGGTTTGACAGATGGTGTAACCCATACCTTACAAGAGGTGGGAGAAGTTTTTGCCGTTACCAGAGAGAGAATCAGACAAATAGAGGCAAAAGCGTTAGAGAAAGTGAGAAAGCACGATAATTTGAAAAAACTAGAAGGATACTAAAAAACTTGAAAAAATAATAAAAATAGCTTAAGCTTTTTATACGTAATATAATACAATTTGATATTCCGCGGTAGCTCGATGGTAGAGCCATCGGCTGTTAACCGAGAGGTTGTAGGTCCGAGTCCTACCCGCGGAGCTAACAAAAATCGCCAATTAGGCGGTTTTTATTTATTGACACTGTTTTTTACTTTTGATACTATATCAATATACATTGATATACTATGAAATATAAGTGTTGTAAAAATACTAAATCAAATAAAGAAATCAGCAATGCAGCCGGTCTTTTGGGAATAATTGCCGAAGAGAATCGCCTCAAGATTCTTTGCGTCCTAAAGAAAGGCGAAAGGTGTGTCTGCGATATTTGGCAGGATTTGGGCATAGCTGAAAATCTTGCTTCCCATCATCTTAAAGTTTTAAGAAAGGCAGGCCTGATACATTCACGCAAAGAGGGGCTCAAGGTTATTTATTCAATCAATAAAAATAATATAGGTAAGTTTAATTCATTGTTAAATAAGTTTTTAAGCAAATAAAAATTATGAAAATCCAAGTTTTAGGTTCGGGTTGCGCGGCTTGCCATCAGTTATTTGAGATGACCAAAAAGGCGGCAAAAGAGTTAAACATAAACGATGAAGTAGAATACATAGACGACATTAAAAAAATTATTGAAATGGGAGTTATACAGGTGCCAGTCTTGGCCATTGACGGAAGACCGGTATTAACTGGGTCTGTTTCAGATATTAAAAAAATAAAGAGCGTATTAACCGGGAAAAATGCCGGTAGTGAAGATAGTAAGCCGGGATGTTCTTGCGGCGGCAAATGTTAAAATTATGAGTATCTTTTACCCAATACAATCGCTGGCAGATTTTATTAGCTATGGACTTATAGGATTAGCGAAGGGATCTTATTTCGGAAGCGCCGTTAATTTTTTTATTTACGATACTATTAAAATCGGTCTTCTTTTGGTTATTATCAACTATATAATGGCCATAACGCGTTATTATTTTCCTATGGAACGGGCCAGGGAAATTTTAACCAAAAAGAGGTGGTTTGGTTTAAACTATCTGATGGCCGCCGCCTTGGGAATTGTGACCCCATTTTGTTCCTGTTCATCAATTCCTCTATTTATAGGGTTTACGGGGGCCGGAATACCTCTGGGGATAACCTTCGCTTTTTTAATAAGCTCTCCGCTTATTAACGAATCATCTTTGTATCTTTTTCCCGCATTGTTCGGCTTAAAGGTGACTGTTATATATAATTTATTCGGCTTAGCTGTCGCCATTGCCGGAGGAATGCTTATTCAGAAGCTGAATGTTGAAAAATATATTATTCCCGAACTTTTAAAATTTAAATCAAAGGCGCAGATGGAGGCGGAAAACGGAGGCAATAACCTTCCTTTCAAAAAGCTCGTTTCTTATCTTTGGAAAGATGGGATGAAGATTACACGGCAAATTTTCCCTTACGTGGTTTTGGGCGTTGGGGTAGGGGCTTTCATACACGGCTTTATACCTAGCAGCCTAATCGAGCATTATTTATCCGCTAAAGATTGGTGGACGGTTCCTTTGGCTGTTATTTTGGGCGTTCCGATTTATGCCAATTCGGTCAGCGTGATTCCGGTTATGCAGGCGTTAGTAGGCAAGGGGGCTCCTTTAGGAACGGTATTGGCTTTTATGACCGCGATAGTCACTCTTTCTCTCCCCGAAGCGTTAATACTCAAAAAAGTTATGAGATGGCAATTGCTGGCGATATTTTTTGGAATTACTACTATTGGAATCATAATTATGGGTTATTTATTTAATATAATTTTTTAAAACTATGTGTGGAAAAAATTATGTTATCGCAGCAATAATTGGAGCAGTTGTTATCCTTGCTATAGCTGCAATTGGGGCATCAAGAAATCCGCAAACTGAAACTATTGTGAATAATTCTATCAACAAGACAGAAGTGGTGGCAGCTAAGCCAGACAAAATAGAGGTTTTTTTATTCCACCCTACTCAACGTTGTATCACCTGTATTACAATTGGTAAATTTGCCGGTGAAACTGTAGCAGAGTTTTTCCAGCCAGAACTTAAAGGTGGACAGATTGAGTTTAGAGAAATTAATATTGATTTGCCAGAAAACAAAATATTAGCTCAAAAATTCCAAGCTAGCGGATCGTCTCTGCGCATTAATGTCATCGCTAACGGTCAGGACAATATAAGTGAAGATACTTATGTTTGGCGTTTAACTCAAAATGAAGCCCAATTTAAAAGCTATTTAAAGAATAAGCTGGATAATTTATTGGGAAAATAAAATATATGGATTGGATTAATTTACTAATTGATAATTACAATATCCCAATACTTACTGCTTTTCTTTTGGGTGTTTTGACATCCTTGAGTCCTTGTCCGTTGGCTACAAATATCACAGCTATTGCGTATATTTCAAGGGAGATAAAAACAGTTAAACATACTTTATCTAATGGGATTCTTTATACATTCGGCAGAGGAGTTAGCTATACTATTTTGGCTACTTTGATCTATTTGGGAATTTCCTCTTTCCAAATTTCATCTATTTTTCAGGGATGGGGCGATAAAATATTGGGGCCAGTTTTAATCGTAATCGGCTTAATAATGCTTGGAGTAATTAAAATCAATATAGGTAAGGGCGGAGAAAGAATGGAAAGAATAAAAGCTTGGCTTTCTAAGAGAGGACTTTTAGGTTCGTTTCTTTTGGGCATGCTTTTTGCCTTAGCTTTTTGCCCTTACAGCGGAGTATTATTCTTCGGTATGCTTATTCCTCTAGTCCTAAAATCCAGTGAAAGTTTATTATTGCCACCCATCTTTGCATTAGGCACTGGATTACCGGTTATTATATTTTCATTCGTAATTGCTTTCTCATTGGAGAAAGTCGGAAAAATTTTTAAACTGGCTCAAAAACTAGAAAAAGCACTTCGGTATGGAGTAGCTATAGTCTTTCTTGTAGCCGGCGTTTATTACACGCAATTCCTAGTAAAATATTTAATTAGTCAATAAAACAGCCCTCTAAAATCGTCCGCTAGAGCTAGTTAATTAAACTAACGCCAGCAATTGTCGGATCTCCCTTACCACCAAGTCGGGGACAGGGCAAGCCTTCTCCCATTCAAAGGTTCGAAAGGCGTCTCTCCAAGCGAGCTGCGCCAGAAACCCTCTATTTATGGGGTTTTTTTGGTTAACCTATTGATTAATTAAAGGTGTTGTTATAGGATTCAAAGCAAGGAGGTGAGGAGCAGTGGACATCCAACCACTATCTTCGGCGGAAGTATGCACTTTCTTCGGCATAAGCAAATCAACTCTCTTCCGATGGGAGGCGAGAGAAGAGAATTTCTCGTGTCAAGAGAGCGACAGATAGAGATCGTGAATACCTCTCGGAGAACATACGGGAGATAAGCGCGATCATGATCGATTGGTTGAGTGAGCGGTATGCAGACGCTTGTAGGAGAGAGGATCTCAAAGAACTTGGAGAGCTACAACAAATGCTCTCTTTCTTCAAGATTCTCAATTTCAACGAGTTGGGTGCTGTAGAGTTGCGCGAGTACACAAGTGTCAATCCGGGCATCATCGCTAAGCTCATTCTTTTTCTGCGTCTGTTCCCGCTAAACAGCAGGATGTTCTGCTCTATAGCAGAAGCTTTATCAAGTCAGAGCCGCAAGGCGATAGCGGCTCTTGCTTGAGAAAAGCGTTCATCAAGGGGCCCGGAGACTTAGTCACGGGCCTCTATCCTTTTATGATTGATAATATTTGTCCTAAAAACAAGTTTTAACATTGTCGCATAGATGGAGCTGATAAAAACAAAGTCGCCTTATGGGCGATTTTGTTGTAGAATAAAAGCATGAATAAAAAAATTATAAAGGTATTCAAATACGTTTTCTTTGTCTTGCTTGCGATCATTATAATTATTGTAGGTATTTTCGCTTTTTGGAAAATCAAAGCTTATGTTGTTTATCAAGAAGCAGCTCGTAATGCCAATATTAGCACAATATATAGTAAGGAAACCAATGGTATTTCTAATGAAAAAATAATTCAAGCGGCTAGAAATTATATTCAACAAAAACCCTTGGTTTCCAATGTTAGTTGGAATATTAAGGAGGTTAGCTGGGCCGAATATTTAGGTGATGGAGCTGTTAATTGGTTATTAAGGCATGCACCAGAGAACATTACTTATACAGAAAATCTTACATTAGGAATGAATGAATATTCAAAAAATAGATATATGATTTATTGGAGATATATGTCAGGTTGCGAGAAAGTAAAAACCCAATGGGGTGGAGAAATATGGGTTAGCAGATTAGGTATTGGTTGTGTGGGCGGAGAAGCTATAACAGTAGTTTTAAATCCTGATTTAAGCCCATATTTAATAGATGTCGGACTTTTATATTAATCTAAAATAAGTTCTAACTTGGTCGCATAGACGGAGCCAACTATTGACTAATACCACGTTTCGTGGTATTGTTTTATTAGGAAAGCTCACCGACAAGGAGGAGAGATGCTCCGAATCAGCATTTGGTGTCTACCGATTCAAGAAGAGACGGCGTATAACCGTCTCCATCAAGCCCTTGTGGAAGTAGCCACAAGAGTAGGTAAGACCCTCGGGGTCAGAGACGAGAAAGGTATGTTGTGTCTCTTCCCTCGGGATCTCATGGAGTATGGTCTCGGAAGTGAGATCGTCGTTGAGGCAAAAGGGCATTGCCTAGAGGATGTTTCTGAGCCTTTGGCAAGGGAACTTGCCCGAGCCTGGGGCAGAGTGGTGAAGGAACTCTACCCAGACGCAAGAGTAGAGGCCGAGGTTCCCAATGCCTCGGGCGTGAGCTACTGGTCTTCCCAGGAAGATCAGGACGAGTAGAGCCGTTCATGCAAAAGCTTATTGAGCTTCTCGCTTGAGCGGCTTTTGCATTATCTTCAGATTACATAAGTTCTAACTTGGTCGCCTAGACGGAGTCAGACAAATTTACTTTTTTGTATATTTAAGTTTTTCCTGATTTTTATATTCAACCTTCCAAGTCAGACCTGGCTTTATGTTAGATATAGCTGGCAATAAATGATTAAGAAGCTGTTCTGCTGTCATCCGAAATTTTTTACCTTTAGCAGAAATCTTAACCCAACCATCTTCATCGCGAAAATATTTTTCGGTGAAGTTTTTTGTACCTATTGAAATTATATAGCTGTCATTTGTTAACTTCATATTTCAACATTATAGCAAATTTTAGTTCTGAAGTGTCAATATTAGAAACTTCTCAAAAATTTTACTAACCTCAATATCTCTTAATATTTGAACCCAGTTAAGAGTTCTGAATTCACCCACGAAGGGGAGCTGATAAAAATCATTCAAAACAATGAGTGATTTTTATTTACTCGAGTGGGATAATCGAATAAAAATGATATTATAATAATATGGAAATTAAAAATACGCTTTATGTAACCAATAGAAAAAATTGGCGGAAGTGGTTAGCAAAGAATTATAAAAACCAAAAAGAAGTTTGGCTTATCTATTACCGCAAAGAGACTAGAAAGTCTCGTATTTCATATGATGACGCAGTTTTAGAGGCTCTCTGTTATGGGTGGATTGATAGCACTGTTAAAAAAATTAATAAAGAGTGTTTCGCACAGCGATTTTCACCACGCAGGCCCAAAAGTGAGCTTTCGCAAATGAATAAAGAGCGTATCCGTGAGCTTATAAAAGAAAAGAAAATGACAAAATTGGGACTTAAAGCCATTGCGCATGTATTTAATCCTGAAACAGACGAACCTAATAATTTCATAATTCCCACAGAGATTTTGAAAGCGTTGCGAGTAAATAAAAATGCTTGGAAATATTTTCAGAAAATGCCACCCTCATATCAACGAATTAGGATTGCATATATTGAGGGCTATAAACGGCATAATATGGATATGTATGAAAAAGCCCTATCTCACTTTATAAAAATGACGGCACAAAACAAGCGCGTAGGATTTGTGCAAAAGAGAAGAGATACCATTATGTAAAACTGGAAATGTGATGATTGGCAATTGAGGACTAAAAACAGATTCTAACTTTGTCGTATAAATGGAGCTGGTGCCCCAAAACCCTTTATCTATGAGGGTTTTTGAATTACCAGGGATAGGACGTTAGAATTTTTTGAGTTGCAAGACCATTGAACCATGTTACATTTTGATTGACAGAAAAATCAATTTATTATAACCTTTTTATATCTTGAATCCGTAGGCGAATAATGCTCTGAAGTCCAGTCTCTGGGATGAGAGAGAAAACACTGAAAATCGGATGCGCGAAAAGACCAAAGTAGGATAACAAACGAAATGGAAAGTAGCGCTTAGACAGGACTAGCAATCCTCCCGATGTGTTTTCTGGACCCGAGCATCAATCGTAGGAAGAAAGAAGGGAAGGAGGAACAACGCTGACATACAATAAGGCGCTGGCACAGCCCCCAATGGAGAAATCCAAAGGGGGCGATTTTATTCTAAACAAGTTCTAACTTGGTCGCCTAGATGGAGCTGAATTACCGCCTATTTATTTGGGCGATTTTTTGGTAAAATAGAACAATAATTAAATTAACCAATAAACTAATAAACATAAAATATGAAAAAAAATCTATATCTATTTATTTTTTTGATAGTAATTATTCTTGCTGGCGTGGTAATGTGGTATTTCAGCGAGGGAAGTAATAATTCTTCCCCATCGGTCTCGCCGTCTCCTTCTCCTTCTGCTTCGTTGCCCCCGATAGCTCAAGTTACTTATATTTGTAATGGTGATAAAACAATAGATGCCGCTTTTTATAAAGTAGAAACAAAAATAGTAGAGCCAGGCGAACCGCCAATTCCCTCGGGAAGCGTAAAAATTGTTTTAAGCGATGGGCGGAGCTTTGACTTGCCTCAAACTATTTCTGCAGATGGAGGGCGTTATGCTAATAGCGATGAGTCATTCGTTTTTTGGAGCAAGGGAAATGGGGCGCTTGTATTGGAAAATAATGTTGAAAAAAGTTATACAGGGTGCGTTTTACTTGCCAAAGATCCTGGAGGATTACAGAAAATCTATTTAGATGGTACGATTGGTTTTTCGATTCGTTACCCGGTTGATTATTTAATAGATACTTCCTATAAATATCAGGCACTTGGTCCAGGTAAAGATATCAGTGGCGTAAAATTCACTATTCCATCCAGTCTTGCCACTGGTACTAATTTATCAAGCTTTGATACTGGTATTTCAATAGAAACTATTCCCGCTGTCCAAAATTGTAATGCAAGTCGTTTTTTAGATGGTAGCACTAATATTCAGATAATAACCGATAATGATATTGAATATTCTTTTGCTTCAGTAACCCAGGGTGCCGCTGGTAATATTTATGAAGAAGAAGTTTGGGCGGTTCCAGGAACTAACCCTTGTATCGCTGTAAGATATTTTATTCACTCTGGTAATATAGGAAATTATCCAGAAGGCGCTGTTTCAGAATTTAATCGAGCCAATCTTATAAACCAATTTGATAAAATTCGTCGCTCTTTGACTACATTGTAATTTCTTTAAATAAGTTTTCCTTATAGATATTAAAGAGGGGATAGTTTAGTGTTTGGTTAATATCTATTCTTTAAAGCACGATTTTGAACAATATGATCGTAAAAGAAATACAATCAAAAGCCATCCTATCCAAATCAGAGGTGTATCCCTACGTTGTTAATCCTTATGTAGGATGCCAGCATAATTGTTCGTACTGTTATGCTCGTTTTATGAAAAGATTTACCGGACATCAAGAACCCTGGGGTCAATTTATAGATGTTAAAATTAATGCCCCTGATTTATTAAGAATAGAAATCACTAAGAAAAAACCAGGAAAGGTTTGGATAAGCGGAGTGTGTGATCCATACCAACCCTTAGAAACGAAATACAAACTCACGCGCCAGTGTCTGGAAATATTAGCGCAAAATAATTGGCCAGTTGTGGTTCAGACGAAATCTCCATTAGTTCTTAGAGATATAGATATTCTGAAGAAAGGGAAAGATTTTGAGGTTGGTTTTAGTATTGCCACAGCCGATGATAATATTAGAAAATTATTTGAACCAGATGCTCCTGCGATAGAAGACAGGATTAAGGCGCTTGATGAATTGCATCAGGCTGGAATAAAAACTTATGCTATGATAGCACCAATTCTTCCTGGAGCGGAAAAGCTACCAGAAATCCTTGCTGAGAAAGTTGATTATGTAATAATTGACAGAATGAATTATCACCATGCCGATTGGGTGTACCGGAAATACGCCCTAGAAGACAAAATGACAAATGATTTTTTCTGTCAAATGGAACAGAAACTTTCATCAGCATTCGCAAAACTGGGAATCAGTTGTTAGGAGCAGAATAAAGTCGCTCTATAGGCGATTTTGTGGTAGCATGGAATATATATGGAAGAAGAAATTTTGAAAAAAATTGAAGCGCAAGATAGAAAGCTAGAAGAGATTTATAATTCCATTGAGAAGATGAGAAAATATTTTCTTTGGACGCTTATTATAACAATAATCGTGATTATTTTGCCTCTTATTGGGATATTATTTCTAATTCCTAAGCTTGTAAGCACTTTAAGTGGTAGTAATCTCGGTTTCTGAATTATAGTATATGAGGATTTTATCTTAAATGTTAAAGCAAAAAACCATCAAGCGCTTGATGGTTTTTTGCTAAACTTTTTTGTGTTTTTGCAAGTTCGGATATTATTAAAATTATTTATTGCATCCGCAATCGCAATCAGGCCCGCATTTGCATTCTTTTTTACAATCACAATCAGGCCCGCACTTGCATTCCGTGTCACATCCGCATTTGCAGTTACATCCACAATTACAGGTTTCCTCTTTTTTGTTTTCCATTTTTTTGTTTGTTAATTTTTTGTGTTTATTATCTTATAGTTCAATAGTTTCGGCGCCTAAAACCATTAAACATTCGACCTTTATTTCTTATTGTATGGTTGCTTTATATGTCTTGAATATTTCTAATGAAACTATTTTTTCTGGCGATGTTTTATTTGGGTTGTATTTTATTTCAAAAATATCCGGTATTCTAAATTTAACAAAACTAACGCCACTATCTTTCTTAAGCTCATCAATTATAAGTGAAGCGTGTCCAGTACATGGTATTTGAACATTTATGGATAAATCAGCCAAATATTCATTTTGATTTACGGTGTTTTCTGAATTTATATTAGCCAAAGTTGGAAGCACAACAAAGAACATCAATAAATTAATCAAAATCGTTGTAGAGAATAGAGTGGTTATATATTTCCATTTGTTTTTTATTCCCGAGGCACATAGACATTCAGTTTTTTTCAAATAAATTACAGATGATGCGGTTGCTAATAGCAAAGAAATGAATATTAAAAAGTAAGAAAAATAAGGAATCAATAAAATTTTCTTTAAAAAGGCCGTTGCAGCCACTGCGCCAATGATTGAAAATAAAATAAAGGCAATACAGAAAGTGTGGGGGACAAGGCCATATATAATGCCGGATAAAATTCCTTTATTTGAATTATTTTTTATTTCAGTACAGCAGTTTTTTTCTTTTGATTTCATATTATTTATTATATAAATTTGTTACTTTTAGTATTTCTTCTATCATTTGTTTCTTCTTTTTTTCATTTTTGGTAGCCATAGCATTTTTAAAACAAGTATTCAGGTGATTGGCCATCAACATTTCATGGGCGGATCTTAAAAGACCAATTACTGCCAGATTTTGTTGCATCACATCAATACAGTAATGATCTTTTTCCACCATGCCT
>JAPLYH010000020.1:16005-31515 GCA_026395615.1 Candidatus Parcubacteria bacterium
GTAGACTGGTGGCCTTTTTAAAATTAATGAGAATTTTTTTCTTTTTGTTTTCTGTGATCATAAATTCTTGTTAATAATTTATTAATATACCTGGGGGGTAGGTATGGTCAATTATAGCAAATCAAAAAACCATGTCAAGAGCTAATTCCTTTTTGTCCAAAAAGAGCTGACATATCGTCTTTTGAGCAGTTTTTTGGTAGAATTGAAATATGAATAATTTAAGATTATAGATGCTCGAGAATCAAGATAAGAAAATTAAAATCTCTTTGAATTTCAATCTTTTAACCTGTTTTATTTTAGCAGGAGTTTTGTTTTTATATTTATTTGGAATTTCTTTCTTACGAAATGAATCAGTCCTGGCCACTATTTCTATTGTTGCAACTTTAACGGTTTTTTATAGCGCTATTCAATCTATAAAAAATAAAAAGGTTTCTATTGATTTGCTTGCAAGCATCGCTTTGTTTATCTCCTTAATCGAAAGAGAATGGATAGCAGCTATTTTTATAAATCTAATGA
Organism: Candidatus Parcubacteria bacterium; assembly: GCA_026395615.1. GTDB lineage: Bacteria > Patescibacteriota > Minisyncoccia > Minisyncoccales > PEYH01 > PEYH01. The sequence goes on from JAPLYH010000020.1 coordinate 16,522, forward strand.
TATCTTTTGCGAGAGCTTTTATAGATTATGTCAAAATCAGATCTCACTCTGCCCTGGAGAGTTTAATGAAAATAAAGCCAAAAACGGTAAAGATAATTCAGAATGGTAAAACAATAGAAGTTCCATTAGAAGATGTAAAAAGGGGAGATTTGGTTGTTATAGAATTAGGAGAAGGGATACCGGTTGATGGTCTAGTTGAAAAGGGTGAAGCGATGGTTGACCAATCTTCTTTAACGGGCGAATCAATCCCAATTTTAAGAAAAGAGGGGGATAGGGTTCTAAGCTTCACGACTGTTGTTTCTGGAAATTTGGTTCTCCGCGCTGAAAAAATTGGTGGAGAAACAACTTTCGAAAAAATTATTGCTTTAATAGAACAATCCCAAGCCAGCAAAGCTCCGATTTATACTTTAATGGATAAGTTTACTAAGCGGTATATTATTCTTACAGTTATAGGGGCTTTCTTTGTTTATTTATTTTCAAGGGATATGAATTTAGTTGCAGGGCTTCTTTTAGTAAGTTGCGCGGATGATATTGCTATAGCCACTCCTCTAGCCTTAATGTCGGCCATTACTCATAGCGCTAAACACGGCGCAATTATCAAGGGAGGAGATTATTTGGAAGGATTAGCAAAAATAAAAACGATAATTTTTGACAAAACTGGCACCTTAACTCAGGGTAAATTAAGAGTTGAGGAAGTTTTTTCTTTTAAACCCAAAAATGAGAAAAAAGTTCTAGAATTGGCTGTTATTCCTTCTTCGCGCTCTAATCATCCAATTGCCCATACTCTTATTGATTATGCTAAAGAAAAAAATATTCCTATTAAGGAGTCGGAAGATTTTGAAGAGTATGGCGGAAGAGGAATGTCGGCTTTTTATAGAAATAAGAAAATTATAATAGGAAAATTAGAATTTTTTAAGGATTTGAAAATTAAAATTGGCGAACAGCAGCTTTCTGAGATAAGGAGAGCAATGTTACAAAGGTTAAATGTTACTTTAGTTGCGTACGATTATAAATTAATTGGTTTTATATCTTTAGCCGATGAACTTAGGCCAAAAATAAAAGAAACAATGGATGAGTTAAGAAAATTGGGTGTAGAAAAAATTGTTATGCTTACTGGCGATAACGAGTTAATCGCTCAAAAGGTAGCCAAAGAAATAGGGATTGATAAATTTCATGCCAATCTTTTACCAAAGGACAAGCTGGAATATTATAAAAAATATTCCAATAAAAAATATAAAGTCGCAATGGTTGGTGATGGAGTAAACGATGCGCCTGTCTTAGCATTGTCAGATATTGGAATTGCTATGGGCGCTATTGGCTCGGATGCAGCCATTGAAGCCGCTGATATCGCAATAATGAAAGATGATTTATCTCAGATTCCAGAGTTAATAAAAATCAGTCATTCTGCTATAACGGTTGTGCGTCAAAATTTATTATTATGGGGAGCGTTGAATATTTTAGGTTTTACCTTGGTTTTTTTACATATACTTAGTCCTTCAGGCGCAGCAGCTTACAATTTTATCAGTGATTTTATCCCGATATTCAATTCATTAAGGCTTTTCAGATAAAATATTTTTGGGAATTGAAACTACCATTTATAATTTGAGGAATGTTTTATAATAAAAATAATACTGAAATTTATAGTTTATTTTTTCGCATTGGTATGTGGTGGAGAATGTTATATGGATTTCTCCGCTTAATATCAGGTCTTTTCTTATTGCATTTAGTAGGTACTCCTTTAGCAGATATATTTTATAAAATAATGAGCCACGAACTTATTGAAGACCCAAATGATTTACTTATACGGGTGATCGGTCCTTTGCTTCAAAATTTTTCATTTACAGTTAATTATTTTATTGCTGTATATCTAGTGTTGTGGGGGATTATTGATATTTTTCTCTCGGTAAATCTATTGAAGCGCAAAAAGTGGGCATTTCCCATTAGTATTTATGCCATTGGAATATTGGTGCTATACGAGATATATAGATTTTCATATACACATTCTTTTGTGTTAGCGTGCGTTATAATTATTGATATAATTTTAATTTGGTTGATTAGGAAAGAATATCATAAGTTGAAACGATAAAAGTTTTTCAAATCTAAAAGCGCTCTTTTGATAGAGCGCTTTTAGATTGTGTTTTCTTTTATGCGATAAATAGAGCAGCAAGAGCTAACGTCAGAGTACCCAAGAGTTTAACTAAAACATGGAGTGATGGCCCGGCGGTGTCTTTGAACGGGTCGCCGATAGTGTCGCCGGTTACAGCTGCTTTATGAGCATCTGATCCCTTTCCTCCGAGGTTTCCTTCTTCTATGAATTTTTTGGCATTATCCCAGGCGCCGCCGGCATTATTCATAACTGTTGCTAAAAGCACGCCAACGATTGTCCCTATCATAATCAATCCGGCCTCTGCCTCGGCTTTCAATAATATACCGGTAATAATCGGAATCACTATAGCCAAACATCCTGGCAAAATCATTTGTTTTAAAGCCCCCTTGGTTGTTATATCAACGCATTTCGCATAGTCAGGTTTGCTGGTACCAGCCATAATTCCCGGATCTGCTTTGAATTGTCTGCGGACTTCTTCAATAATATATGAAGCCGCTTTGCCAACTGCCCTTATAGTCAGAGAGCTGAAAAGAAATACTAACATAGCTCCGATTAGTCCTCCTACAAAAACTTCCACCTTTGCCAAATCAACAACGGTTAATTTTACTTCGGTTAAATAAGCAGAGAACAATAAGAATGCTGCCAAAACCGCGCTTCCCATTGCATATCCTTTTGTAAGGGCCTTGGTGGTGTTTCCGGCTGTGTCCAATTTATCGGTAATTTTTCTGATTTCTGGATTTGATTTTGACATTTCAACTATACCTCCTGCATTGTCAGTGATTGGGCCGAAAGTATCCATTGCCAAAACATAAGCGGCAGTAGCCAACATTCCCATTGTGGCGACAGCTGTTCCATAAAGTCCGCCTCCAGGAACTCCGCTCAAAGAGCCCAATTTAAAAGCTGCCAATAATGCTAATGAAATACTTATAACAGTAGCTCCTGTCGATTCAAGCCCAACGGCAAATCCAGCTATTACATTCGTAGCATGTCCCGTTTTGCAGGCCTCGGCAATTTCTTTTACTGGTCTATATTTTGTCCCAGTATAATATTGGGCAATATAGACGAATATTATGCTCGCGATAATTCCGACTAGAGCAGCAAAGAAGAAATAAAGAGAATGGAACATATATTGAATTATGAAAAAGAAAAATATCGTGGAGATAATACTTGTAACGAAAAACCCTTTATTCAATGCTTTCATTGGGTCATCATTTTCTTTTGATTTTGCCGCGAATACTCCGATTATACTAGCGATAAGTCCAAACGCCCTTAGTATTAAAGGGAGTAATATTGCAGCAATTCCGAATTTTGGAAAAAGAGCCACACCTAAAATCATTGCTCCTATATTTTCCGCTGCCGTGGATTCAAACAAATCAGCGCCACGGCCAGCGCAGTCGCCGACATTGTCTCCGACTAAGTCGGCGATTACTGCAGGATTTCTTGGGTCATCTTCTGGTATACCCGCTTCAATTTTCCCGACTAAATCCGCGCCAACATCAGCAGCTTTTGTGTAAATTCCTCCGCCAAGTTGGGCAAATAAAGCCACTAAACTTGCGCCAAAACCAAATCCAACGATTAAAGCAGGAATTTGCGTGGCAGTATATCCTATAGCCGAGTAAATAAGATAAAGACCGCTTATGCCGATTAAACTCATTGCCACAATCGTAATTCCCGATACTGCTCCACCCCTTAATGCTATTGTAAGCGCTTTACTGAAACTAGTCTGGGCAGCAGAGGCGGTTTTTAGGTTAGCCTGTACCGATATCCACATTCCGATAATACCAGCAAGGCCGGAACAAAAAGCTCCGAAGAGAAAAGCTGTAGACATTTGGATTCCCATAATCCAATTTTTTGAAACTCCATATCCAATTAATAAAGCTATGGCCAATATAATTGTGACGATAGTGATTGTTTTATATTGTCTTTTTAAAAAAGCGTTTGCGCCAGCCTTAATTGCTTGACTGATTTCAATCATTGCGCTGGAACCAGTCGGCGATTTTTTAATATATTTTATTAAGTAATAAACGCAAACCAAAGATAAAAGAGAAACAATAATCGGAAAATATATATTAAGCATATTCTAAATTAAATCTTTAATTATTAATTTTTAAGCAGATATTTTTTATATTATAGCCAAGAAAGGAAATTTTGCAACAATTTTTGTAACATTAAAGCAAATAAACTTGATAAGGGCTTTATTTTTTAGTATTATATACACATATTTGAAACGAGAGGGATATTAGTTATTAAGAATAAAAATTAAATGTTTTGTTCTAAATTTTTATGATATTACCTCCAGAGTTAGCTAATTACATAATAAAATATGGCTATTGGGCGGTTTTTTCTTTAATTTTTGCTCAAGAACTAGGCGTGCCCAATCCTGTGCCGAATGAAGTGATATTATTGTTTGCCGGCTATTTGGCTTCCACTGGAGCACTGAAGTTCTATTTAATATTTTTGTTTGCTGTTGCCGCTGATATTATAGGAACGACTGTATTATATTCAGTTTTTTATTTTTTTGGCGACCAGATTATAAAACACGCTCCGAAATGGTTGCCTATAAGCAAAATAGAAAAAATAAAACAAAAAGTCGCCGAAAAGGGCAGTTGGGGGATTTTAGCGGGGAGAATGATTCCTTATTTAAGAGGATATGCTTCTGTGGCTGCTGGTTTATTAAAAATTCCACCGAGAAAATTTTTAGTTGCCGTAGTTGTACCGGCAATAGTTTGGAGCGGTGGATATGTCACAGCAGGAAGATTGATAGGGAAAGGATGGCAAAAGTTGGCGTCTAATCTCAGCCCAGTAAGATTAATTATAGTAGTAGTTATTGTATTGTTTTTAATTTTCTATGTCATTCCAAAAGTTTTGAAATATATAAGACGAAAAAAAGATAATCCAAAACAATAAACTATCTTTAAGATATTATACGAAAATCGCCGAACAGGCGATTTTTTGGTACAATAAATACAGTCGAAGAAAAAATAATTAATAAAAATAAAAAAATGAAAACAGTCGAATGAAAAATTAATTTTATTTTAAAAATATGAAAGGATTTAACACAAATATTGAAAAAGACACAATAGAAAATAATAATTTTCGTAAAGTTCTTTATACCGGGAAATATAGTCAATTAGTATTAATGAGCTTAAAACCAAAAGAGGAGATTGGTATGGAAGTTCATCCGGATAATGACCAGTTCTTTCGCTTTGAAAAAGGCCAGGGCAAATGCATTATTGATGGAAATGAATATGAATTAACAGATGGTGCGGTTATAATCGTGCCCGCAAATGCTCAACACAATATAATAAATGTTTCTGAAACAGAAGAGTTAAAGTTGTATACTATTTATTCGCCAGCTCACCATAAAGATGGAATTATAAGAGCTACCAAAGAAGAGGCGGAAAGTAATGGAGCAGAATTTGATGGCATTACCACTGAATAAAAAATTAAAAGATATCAGAGAGAGAATAGAAGGAATCACAGATAAATTAGGAAAGCCGATAGAACAAGGAATAAAAGAGACAGTAGTAATGTTGAATGCTTTTGATATAAAGACAAGCCAATCTTGTGAGGGGCATTTTGAAGAAGATCAAAAAACAGCTCCTTGGGTCTTGATTCACCCGGAAGAACCTCAAACAGATGGTTGGTGGGGAGATGAAGGGCTTAGAGAAAAAGTTGTAAAAGAAAGTCAGGGAATGCGTAAGAAATCAATGGATTTACTTGCAGAATTTTATAAAGACAGAAAGGTTCCTTATGATGCAATAATTGGATTTAAAGGCGTTGGTTATGGTTTTAAAATACAAAGTATTGGCGCTGATATTTTCGAAACCCTTGACCCCAAAGGACAGCAGGAAAAATTATCAGCATACAAAAAAGAGATGGGAGAATTCACCGCATTTTTAGGGAAGAAATATCAGGGGCGAATGCACGCCGAAGAAATAGGTAAGTAAACTGATTGTTTAAAATAATCCGGATTTCTTAGGCCTTGAATAGATTAAGATCTTTGTTATAATCTATCCGTATGGATAAATATAATGTAATTATAGTAGGAGCAGGACCAGCTGGTCTTTTTGCTTCTTATGAGCTTTTACAGCAAGATAGAAATCTGAAGGTTTGTCTTATAGACAGGGGAAAATCTATTAAAAATAGAACATCTAAGGAAGTTATGTTTGGCGTTGGCGGGTCCGGCGCCTTTTCTGATGGGAAACTCCATTATTCGCTTGTATTGAGCCATGAGAAGATGCTGGATATTTATCCCAAAGAAGAATATGAAAATATTTTGAAATATGTTGATTCTATTTTTACTAATTTTGGGGTAGACGCAGATTATTATCCAAAGAACTTGGAAAGAGTGGATGAATTAGTAGAAGAAAATAAAAAATCAAATATTCAGCTTTTTGTAAGAAAGATAAGACACGTTGGTTCTGATAAACTGCCGGCAGTTATTGGAAAATTTGAGGAATTTTTGCTTGGTAAGAATATAGATTTAAAAACAGAGACGAACGTTATAGATTTAATAATAGAGAACGGGCAATGTGAAGGGGTGATTACGGAAGATGGACAGAAAATTTTTTCTAAAAATGTAATTTTAGCTCCAGGGCGACTGTCCGCATCCTGGCTTCAAGATGTTGCCAGAAAATATGGTATAGAATTTAAATATGAGCCAGCTGTAGTCGGAGTAAGGGTGGAATTCCCAAGTTTGATTATGCAGAAGTATGCAGATCTTATGTATGAAGCGATATTCTCAATTTATACCCCGACTTTTAATGATGTTGTTAGAACTTTTTGTCCATGCCCTCAGGGGCACGTAGCAATAGAAACATATAAAGATTATGTATGTGTTAATGGTCACTCTAATTCAAATCATGATTCTGCAAATTCTAATTTCGCTCTTGTTTCTATAATTAATCTTACTGCGCCGGTAGAAAATACTATTTCTTATGCTGAATCAATCGCTAAACTTGCTAATACGATTGGTGGTGGAAAACCCTTGATTCAAAGATTAAAAGATTTACATATGGGCAGGCGTTCAACCTGGGAGAGAATTAATGAAAGTTCTGTAATCCCTACATTAACAGACGTTACGCCAGGAGATATTTCTATGGCTTTGCCAGCAAGGGTGACGAGAAATATTATAGAAGGATTGGAAGAGCTTGAAAAAGTTATGCCGGGAATTAATTCCGGAGATACTTTGCTTTATGCTCCAGAGATCAAATTAAGAACATCTAAGATTGTTACAGGCAGAGATCTTGAAACAAAAATTAAAAATCTTTATATAGCAGGCGATGGGCCGGGTGTTTCTGGGAATATTACTGGCGCTGCAGCCACGGGCACAATTGCAGCCAGGGGAATCATTAATAGTAGTATTTGACAGGTTTTTGGTTATGGTTTATAGTGGTTTTTAGTAGGTCGAAAAGAGCAAGTAGAAAAATAAGCAAAGTAGAAAAATAGATGAGCAATAAGTTATATGTTGGTAATCTCCCTTATGAGACTACCGAGGATGCTCTAAAGAATTTTTTCTCTGAAGCTGGCTCTGTAGCTTCTGCGACTATCATAGCAGATAAAATCTCTGGTAGGTCAAAGGGCTTCGGTTTTGTAGAAATGTCAACCGAGGATGATGCCAAGAAAGCCATTGAAATGTTCAATGGAAAAGAGTTCTCTGGCAGAAACATCGTTGTTGATGAGGCCAGGCCCATGAAGAAAAGTTTTTAATTCTTTTGTAGTGTTCAAAATAAAAACAAAAAACCCATGCGGGTTTTTTGTTTTCTGCAGGCGATTTTGGTATAATAATTAAAAGAATTTATGGTTAACAATAATTAAATAAAAATATATGAAAACCGAAATAATTGAAAAATTATCAGCTCTTGTTACGGCAGCATTCGGTTTAGTGGCAGCTCTTGCTTGGAATGGAACAATAGAAGCAATTTTTAAGAAATTTTTTGGGGCGACAGACGCCATATGGTCAATGCTAATATATGCCTTGGTAGTGACTGTAATCGCAGTTGTTATTACGATTTGGATAGGTAAAGCGTCAGAAAAAGCGAAAAAATTATAATAAAAATAGATGGATGCGAAAAAAATAACAATTTGGCTAGCTCGTTTAATAAGTATTGTAGCTGTTTTGTTTTTTCTAATATTTGTAGTAGGAGAGGGAATATCGGAGGTAGCAAGGCAAACGGGCAATAAAATAAGAATGGAGGGATTTGTTTTGGCCGGCCTTTTGGTTTTTGCCGGTATTGCCAGTTTGATAGCTTGGCGATGGAAAAAATTAGGCGCGACATTACTATTGATGGCAGGATTATTTTTAATTATATTTGTGATAGTTGTGGCAAACGCCAATAAGATGTTAATATCAGGTATGTTAGGAGGTCCTTTTATTATTTCAGCAGTTCTTTATTTTCTTGTTGAAAGAGATAAAAGAAAAACAAAAGAATTAATGGTTGTTTAACAAAAAAGAGACAGCATATAAATAATTCGCTGATAAGGCGATTTTAAAAATGTATTCTGGATTTTATATTCTTTTTTTTATAATAGCAGCTATAATTTTGGCTAAGGCAGGGAATTGGACGGCAAATAGCATGCTAAAGGTTGCAAAATTCCTGAGATGGAAGAAATTTATCGTTGCTACTATTTTGATGGGGTTCTTGACTTCTACTCCAGAATTTTTTGTTGCCATCACATCAGCAGCAGCAAAAAAAACAGAACTATCTTTTGGCAATATTATTGGAGCTGACATTATTTTATTAACTATAGTTATAGGGATAGGGGTCCTTATAGGCGGAAATATAAAGATAAAAGACAAGACATTGCACAGATCAATGATGTTTGCTTCTTTGTATGCCTTATTGCCATTGTTCTTGATAATGGATGGGGAAGTTTCGAGGTGGGACGGAGTAATATTGATTGCAGCCATGATTTTTTATTTACGAGAACTGATTATTAGACAAAGAGAGGTAGGCGATAAATATTTAAACGATAAACAAGATGCAGACAATCCGCAAGATATAAGAGGAGAATTCAAAGATTTTTTTAAAAATTTAACTATTTTTCTCACGGGCCTAGCGTTGATTATTTTATGTGCGGAACTAATGGTTTTTTCTGCCGGACGTTTAGCACTTGCGTTTAATATACCTCTTGTGCTAATCGGTATATTGGGGGTAGCGATAGGAACATCCCTGCCAGAATTGACTCTTGGAATAAGGTCGGCCCTAATGAAAGAAAACGATTTAATACTTGGCAATGTATTCGGTTCTGTTATTATTAATTCAACTTTTATTTTAGGAACAGCTGCCTTGATTTGTCCTTTCCGAATATATGATTTACCATTATATGTTGATGGGTTTATTTTTACTGGATTTACGGTTTTTATTTTCTTGATTTTTGCCAAGACAAGGAACGAAATAGATAGAAGAGAAGCAAAGTTCCTCTTGTTTCTTTACGCCCTCTTTTTTGTTATTCAATTTTTCTTAAAGTAATTTATATTTAATTTTAATAATTAATACTTATCGTATGGCGAAAAAATTTAGAATAAATAAAAATAGATGTATCGGTAGAAGAAGATAAAACTAAAAAATAATTCAGTATGTTTTTTTACAATCGCAGTTTCAAAAAGTATTTTTCAATAATAGCCGGAATTGCTGTTGTTTTAAGCGTTGTCGGCATTTTTTCTCTTCAGAAAGAGGAGGTTTTTGCTGAAACAGGAGATAAAAAAATAGAAATGACTATTTTTTATAGTGAGACCTGCGTCCATTGCACTCACGAAAGAGCGTTTCTTCAGAAATTAGAGGAAAAGTATTCTAATTTTAGCGCTAACGAATTTCTCATTTCCAATAGCGAAAATAATAAATTACTTGAGGAGCTTTACGCAAAATATGAAGTTTCCAAAAGCGTTCAAGGTTTCGTGCCTATTAGTTTTGTCGGGCAAAAGTATTTTTTAGGGTATAACGACGACGCAACTACGGGAAAGGAGATAGAGGACTATATTGTTTCCCTGATGGGAGACGGGGGAAGCTCGACGATTACCGATGAAAAACCAATAAAAGTTCCTATTTTCGGTTGGGAAATTTATCCTTCAAAATTATCGCCATTGCCCTTAGCAATATTTTTAGGCACGTTGGATGGCTTTAACGCTTGTGCTATGGTTGCCCTTGGGTTTTTATTAGCCGCATTAGTTGCCACAGGCATTAGAAAGAGGGTGGTGATAGTTGGAGGAACATTTATTTTAGCATCCGGAATTATTTATTTTATATTTATATCCGCCTGGCTCAATTTGCTTTTAGTGTCAAAACATCTTCATCTGATTACTACTGTAGTTGGTATAATTATTATATTTTTCTCTCTTTTTTTGTTGAAAGATTATTTGTATGGAATTGTTTGTAGATTATGCGAAATCAAAACAAATAAGAGACATATTTTTAAAAAAAAAAAAAAAAAGCTTTTGGNTCACAAAAAAAGCTTTTGGAAAAGATGAAGAAAATTATTTCTGCTGATAGCTCGTTAATAATATTGCTTTTGGGTGTTACTGCCATAGCTATAGGTATAAATTCAGTAGAACTAGTTTGTTCTTTTGGTTTTCCTTTGGCATTTACCAATATTCTAAGCGATTTGAATTTGCCCGCTTTTTCTCGCTATATGTATATTCTGGTCTATATAATTTTTTATATGCTGGATGATTTTATTGTTTTTTTAATAGCAGTATTTACGTTACGGATTACCGGAACGTCTGAAAAATATTTAAAATATGTGAAATTGATTTCAGCAATAGTTCTTTTAATTCTTGGATTTATAATGATTTTCAGTCCCAAATTGTTAGGCTCTCTTTGAAATAATCAATAATCAATAATCATTAATCATTATTAATATGTTTAATTTAAACGGGAAAGTGGCAATAATTACAGGCGCCAGAAGAGGAATGGGCAGGACTCATTCTATGCTTTTAGCTCAAGCAGGAGCTAAAGTGGTTGTGAGCGATATTGATTTAAAAGAATGTGAACAAGTAGTTGAGGAGATAAAAAATGCTGATGGAGAGGCGATGGCGATAAAATGCGATGTTACCAATAAGAAAGATATAGATCAAATGGTTAAACGAACGATTGATGAATTTGGGAAAATTGATATTTTGGTAAATAACGCCGGGATTTGCCAATTTAAGCCATTTGTTGATTTAACTGATGAGGATTGGGAAAAAACTATTAATATTAATTTGCGAGGATATTATTGGTGTGCAAAAGCTGTTGTTCCGGGAATGATTAAGCAAAAATCCGGCAGAATAATCAATATTGCTTCAATTGCTGCAGGTCAAATTGGGGTTGGTTTTGCTGGTTTAACTCATTATGGCGCTTCTAAGGGAGGAATAGTTGCCTTTACAGAATCGCTTGCTTTGGAATTAGCTCCATATAATATTACTGTGAACGCTATTGCCCCTGGGGCGATAGATACGCCAATGGCCGCTGCTTCAAAAACAGATTCAAAAGTTCTTGAGGCGAGTATGGCAAGAATTCCTTTGCGAAGGATGGGAAAGCCAGAAGAGATTTCCAGTTTAGTAGTATTTTTAGCATCAGACGAAGCTTCATATATTACCGGAGATATGATTGTGGCTGATGGGGGATATGTATCAACATAAATAGAAAATAAAATTTTAAGAAAAACCGCCACGATAAACTCAGGGCGGTTTTTCTTTTGAAAAGATTTTAGCTAGAATAGATGAATGAGTAAAAAGGAAACGATTTTAATAACGCTTATTGTGTTGAATGTTTTTTCATGGGCAGTTGTGTGGGAAATAAACAAAGAAAAAGGACTTGAAGTTTGTTTTTTTGATGTTGGCCAGGGTGATAGTATATTTATTGAGAGCCCTCAAGGACAGCAAATTTTAATTGATGGCGGGCCGGATAATTCTGTTATCAAAAAATTGGAATCCAGAATGCCTTTTTGGGACAGAACAATTGACTTGGTTGTGCTGACTCATCCTGATAATGACCATTTGTTCGGATTGATAGAGGTTTTACGAAGATATGAAGTGAAAAACATTTTATGGACCGGAGTAAATAGCGATAGCGCAATCTTCAAAGAATGGCAGAAAGCTGTTGAAAAAGAAGGGGCTAAAATTTGGATTGCTAAACAGGGATTACGAATAGAGATGTCTAAATTGCAGTTTTTTGACACAATTTATCCTTTTGAAAGCTTAGATAATAGGACAGTAAATAATCTTAACGACACGTCTATTGTATTAATGCTGGACAGTAATGGTGAAAGGGTTTTATTGCCTGGCGATATATCAACCCAAGTAGAAAAATTATTGATTGAGAAAAACATATCTATTAAGGCCGACGTTTTAAAAGTTGCTCATCACGGAAGTAAATATTCCAGTTCAGAGGATTTCATAAAAACCGTTGATCCGGATATAGCCATAATTTCTGTGGGAGAGAACAATCTTTATGGCCACCCATCGCCTGATATCTTGGCAAGATTAGAAGATTTTGGTATAAATATCTTACAAACAAGTAAACAAAGAAATATATGCCTCATCCAAGAGAAGAACAAACCCTTTTACTTATTAAGCCAGACGGAGTAAAAAGGGGACTGATAGGAGAGATTATTTCCCGCTTAGAAAAAAGAGGGTTAAAGGTTATTGGTTTGGAAATGTTTTGGGCTAATGAATCTCAAATAGATAATCATTATCCAACAGACGAGGAATGGATTAGGGGGTTGGGACTGAATACAGTAAAAAGCTATGAAAAATATGGGCTTGATTTGAAGTCAGAGTATGGAACAGATGATCCTTTAGAAATTGGAAAACTAGTGAGAAAATGGCTAGTTGAATACTTAGCGTGGGGGCCAATGGTTAAAGTAGCAATTAAGGGAGTCCATGCCATAAGTATGGTTAGAAAAATAGTGGGGTCCACAATACCATCCGTAGCAGAAATGGGAACAATTAGAGGAGATTTTTCAATAGATGACCCAAGCGCAGCGAATGCTGATAAAAGAGCTGTTAGAAATCTTGTTCACGCCTCAGGGAACCAAGAGGAAGCAACTCATGAATTAAGCTATTGGTTTTCTGCGGAAGATATGTTTGATTATAAGCGAGCTGAGGATGATGTGATATAGAATTGGCAAGATTGACACGAGTATCTCGGGTGATAAAATAAAGGTGGACCCTGCTCTAAGTTCTGACGATTTTCCGGCACTACTTTTTTCTTAGGGAGTCCTATCTTTGAATACCCCTTGGGGTGTTCTCGAGGACACCCACGTGAAAATATATACCCGGAAAACACAGAGCATAAGAACAGGGTCTATTAGTTTTAAAATGTCAAAAGAAATTTATTTAGACAATGCGGCAACCACTGAGATGGATCCCTTGGTTTTAAGGGCGATGTTGCCATTTCTGAAAGAAGGATATGGGAATGCTTCTTCCCCGCACGCCTTGGGGCAAAAAGCAAAAACAGCAATAGAAAAAGCGAGAAATATTATCGCTAAATCAATATCTGCAGATCCAAGCGAGATTGTTTTTACTTCGGGCGGAACAGAATCAAATAATTTTGCCATTAAAGGGATTGCTTTTCAAAATAAAGATAAAGGCAATCATATTATTACAACAAAAATAGAACACCCATCTGTTTTAAATGTTTATAAATGGCTGGAAAATCAAGGTTTTAAAATTAGTTATATTGAAACGGATAAATACGGGTTTATAAGCTCAAAAGAATTAGATAAAGCGATTACTAAAAAAACGATTTTAGTATCCATTATTCATGGCCAGAATGAGTTTGGCACAATCCAAGATTTAGAGACTCTTGGGAAGGTTTGCAAAAAACACGATGTTTATTTTCACACTGATGCTTGCCAAAGTTATACAAAGACAGATATAAATGTAAAAAAACAAGCAGTTGATTTGATAACCTTAAATGCCCACAAAATACATGGGCCAAAAGGAGTAGGAGTATTGTATGTCAGAAAAGGAACAAGAATTATGACTTGGCAACACGGAGGAGGGCAGGAAATAGATAGGCGCTCGGGAACAGAAAATGTGGCAGGCATAGTTGGTTTTGGAAGAGCGGTTGAATTGGGTTTAAATAAAAATCATATTAAGGCAATGAGAAAACTTAAAAATATTCTTATTAAAGAATTGATTAAGATCCCGAGAGTTAAAATTAATGGTCCACGAGATGAGAGAGGATTGCCCAATATTGTTAATGCTGTTTTTTTAGGCATTGAAGGAGAAGCGATTGTCGGACTTTTAGATATGGAAAATATTTATGCTGCCACTGGCTCGGCTTGTTCCTCAAATAAATTAGAACCAAATCCAGCACTGTTAGCTATAGGGTTAATGCCTCAAGAAGTTAATGGTACGGTAAGATTCAGTTTGAGTCGTTTTAATACGGAGAAAGAAATAGAGAAATTACTTAACAAGCTTCCGGGCATAGTTGAAAAATTAAGAAAATTTTCCCCATTTTAAATATGGCTTATTCAAAAAAAGTTATAGAGACGTTTAAAAATCCTCGCAATTATGGAAAGATAAAAAATTACGACGGCCTTGGCAAGGTTGGTAATTTCGTTTGCGGAGATGTGATGTGGCTTTATATTAAAACTAAACAAAATAAAGATGGAGAGGATGTTATTAAAGATATAAGTTTTGAAACATTCGGTTGCATTGCTGCATTAGCTTCAAGTAGTATTGTTACTGATTTGGTTAAAGGAAAAACAATTGAACAAGCGCTAAAAATAACGAAGCAAGAGATTCTAGATAAATTAGGAGGGCTTCCGCCTATTAAAATTCATTGTTCGGTTTTAGCAATAGACGCTCTCCATGAAGCTATTTATGATTATTTGAAAAAAAATAAGAAAAAGATTTCAAGCAATCTTGAAAAAAGACATAAGGAATTGGAAAAAGA
>JAPLYH010000008.1 GCA_026395615.1 Candidatus Parcubacteria bacterium
CAGACAGGTTTTACTGGCGGAAGATGCCAAACAAAACGAAAGATAATTCAGGGTAAGTAAAGTTATTTTAGCCTTTTAACCATATAGGTATCTTTGAGAGAATAACCAAGGGTTTTATAATATCCCCTTACTCCGATGCCGGAGATTACAGTGATTTTTTCAAGCCCGAATTCTTTTTTGGTAATTTTTTCCGCCTCCGCCATCAGTTTTTTACCAAGCCCTCTGTGTTGAGGCGCTTTTGTTTTTTGAGAAATAGGAACTAGTTTACCATAAGTATGAACCTCTCTGATAATGGCAGATTTTTTTAAAACAGGGAGTACAATTTGGCCCGGAATTCTCAAACGCAATAAGCTGTAAAGTCGAGTTCGGTCTTTATTTTCAAAACTTAAAAATATTTCTTTTCCTTCAGAAGAATCATAATCAATTCTAAAAAGATAAAGTTTTTCTTTTGAATTATATTGTTCCTTAACTTCTCTGCACCTGATGCATTTACATCTCCAGCCCTCTTTTTTTGCGATTATTGTTATCATTTGTCTCAGGTTTGATGTTTTTGTGCCACCTTGTACCACATATTGGGAGGGGATGTCGCGGATAATCCTTTGTATTCGGCAATAATAAGGGATTAGTTTTTTAATTGCGATTAAAATTTTTAACAACTGTTTTTCATTATATGGTTTATATCCTTGCTTTTCCCAGACTTTATATAGAGGAGCTTCTTTCAAAAGGGCACAGGGATAAATTTTTATATAATCAGGCCTGAAATCAGGATTAGAAAAAAGTTTTTCAAACATTTCTACATCTTTTTTAGGATTAGATCCTAAAAGGTTCGGCATCATTTGGAAACAAATCTTAAAACCGGTATCCTTAAGAAGTCGGGTTGCCTCTATTGTTCTATTTACATCGTGCCCTCTTCTATTTATCTTCAGAACATTATCATCTATGCTTTGCGCTCCGGGTTCAACCATTGTCACTCCAAGCTCTCTCAGTGTTTTTATTTCTTTTTTATCAATGAAATCAGGTCTTGTTTCAATCGTAATTCCAATAATTCTGTGTCCCGCTTTTTCATTTTGTTTTTGTATTTGTTTTAGGGTTTTTTGTTTTACATTCCCGCCTGCAGCGCTATGCGCAGCATTGCGGGCAGGTTTCGCTTTTCGTTTTGCGCTGTATTCGTTCGCTCCTCTAAAGCATTCTTTAATGAACCAATTTTGGTAATTTTTTGGATAAAAAGACCAGGTTCCTCCGATAATACGCAAATCAACCTTGTCGGTTGGGTGTCCCGTTGCCTCTAACGCCCTGATTCTAGTTTGAACCTGCTTAAACGGACTATATTTCATTGTGATAGCTCTGGCTACAGCTGGCTCTTCTTTTAAATAACTTTTTGGCACCCTGTCTTGGCTCGGGCAAAAAATACATTTTCCCGGGCAAGGGAATGGTTTTGTAAGAACAGAAACAATGACTATCCCAGAGAGGGAGCGTATTTTTCTAACTCTCAAAATATCTTCAATTTCTCCGCTTGGTTTTAAGCTTTTATCTTTAATTAAGGTATGATATGCTTCTAATAATTGAGAATTAGAAAGCATTTTAGAGCTTTTTCTCTTGGAAAAATGCCTTTTTAAGGAATTTAAAATAGCTCGGTTTTTAACCTTTTCTTTTGTAAGAGCGATAATAATTTCTTTTGCTAATTCCATGTTATGAAAAAAGATTACGCTGAATATTTATTGGAAAAAACAAGACAGGATTACGATGTTATTGCTAATGATTTTGATAAAAAGCGGGATTACATTCCTCCGGATTTTACTATTTTACAGGATTATATTGATTCGGGCGACAGAATATTAGATTTGGGATGCGGGAATGGGAGATTAAAAGAAATAATTGGAGATAAAGCGGATTATTATGGTGTTGATACATCGAGAGCTCTTATTAGAATCGCTAAAGCTAAA
>JAPLYH010000011.1 GCA_026395615.1 Candidatus Parcubacteria bacterium
CCGAATTTCTGTTTTGTGTTCGTCAAGAAGTTTTACTTCCCAGTTTTGAGATTCAGCGTATTTGGAATACATAGAAAATAAATCAGAAGCAAACAAAGAGGCTTCTTCTCCGCCAGCGCCAGCTCGTATTTCCATAATAATCGCATTCACATCTTCTCCTTCACCGCTGATTTTTTTAAGCTCTTTATTAATTTCCCTTTCCAGTTTTTGTTTTTGTTTCAATAGATTTTCCTTTTCCTCTTGAGCTAGAGCGATGAGCTGAATATCTTTTTCAGTTGTGAGTATTTTTTCAGCATCAATAAGCTGGTTGTCAATTTTTTCCGATTCTTCCTGTTTTTGAATAAGCGAAGAATATATTTCTTTTTGTTTGTTTAATTTTCCGAACTCTTCCCAATCCAAAGATTTCTCGGCTTGCGCGAGTTGTTCCAAAATTGTTTTATAATCCTGTTTAATTTTTTCCAAAATCGCCATTTTATTATTTTAACACAAAAACAGCCGTTCGGCTGTTTTTTGTGTTTTATCAAAGTTATTTTTTCTTCATCTGTTCTTTTTTAGCAGCTCGTTTCTTGAATTTTTGAATTTGGCCGACTGAATCAGCTACTCTATCTTTGCCTGTGTAAAAAGAATGGCAGCCAGAGCAAACTTCTACTTCTATACTTTCCTTTGTTGAGCCAACTTCAAAAGAGTTCCCGCAAGAACAGTGGACTTTTGCTTTTGGATAATATTGTGGATGGATTTTTTCTTTTACCATATAACGACATATTATCAGAAATTAAAATTCTGTCAACCGCAACCCTTGATTTAATTTAGGGATAATGATATAAAAGGAACTACCTTAATTTAAGTATTTACATTTTATATTTATGATTGAAAAAGAAACGGTAAAAAGTAAAAAGACGGATTATAGCATCAGCGTTGAGGTGTTTATTTTGGCCATCGCATTTCAAAGTGTCATCCAAAAATGAAGCCATATATTTTAGGCGTGAAAGGGAGCGACCATATTAATATTATGGACCTTGAACAAACAAAATTGTTTCTTATCAAGGCGCTTGATTTTGTGGCAGAATTGACTAAAGAAGGCAAAACAATACTTTTGGTCGGAACAAAAATTCCTATCAAAAAATTGGTTCGAGAAACGGCAGAGGCTTGTGATTTACCTTATGTTGTTCAGAGATGGATAGGTGGAGCGCTTACTAATTTCAAGATTATCAGAAAAAGAATTGACCATTTTAAAGACCTTGAAAAGAAAAAAGAGAGTGGGGAATTGGAAAAGTATACTAAAAAAGAACGATTGGAATTTGATAAGGAAATTAATAAATTATCTGTTAAGTTCGGGGGGATTAAAGATATGGAAAAATTGCCTGACGCATTAATTGTTTTGGATATGTGTAAAGATGAATTAGCTATCAAAGAAGCTAAGATGAAGGAGATAAAAATAATCGCGATTGCCGACACTAACGTTGACCCGACAAAAGTTGATTATCCGATTCCAGCCAACGATGATGCGATAACTTCTGTAAAATATATTTTAGAGAAATTTAAATCCGTCATTTTAGAAAATAAACCTAAAAAATAATTATGATAGAAGTAATCAAGAAAATTCGCCAGGAAACAGGTGTCTCCCTGGCTTTATGCAAAAAAGCCCTTGAAGAGTCGGGACAAGATGCTGAAAAAGCAAAAGAACTTTTGAGAAAATGGGGACAGGAATTAGCAAATAAAAGAAGCGGAAGAGGAACTCATCAAGGGATTATAGAAGCATATATTCATGCCAATAAAAAAATTGGCGTTATGGTTGATTTGAGGTGCGAAACGGATTTCGTGGCGAAAAATAAA
>JAPLYH010000054.1 GCA_026395615.1 Candidatus Parcubacteria bacterium
GCACTGATTATCAGGCGAGGAGATTGAATATTAAATATAAAACAGCGGAGAAAGCGGAATTTGTTCATATTTTAAATGCCACGGCAGTAGCGATTCAAAGAACGTTAATAGCGCTTTTAGAAAACCACCAACAAAAGGACGGAAAAGTTTTAGTGCCAAAGGCGCTTAGAAAATATTTAGGAAAGAAATACGTGTTAGGGTAAACAAAGTGCTCGGATATCATTTTTAAACTGGCGCAGAATTTTCCCAGCGAGAAAATTCTGCTCGGCTTTCGGCCTCGCTCGTCCCGCCTGGTGGCGAGGACGCCATGCCCGCTCGGCCTCGGATGCATTTTAAAAATAATATCCTCGCGCAAACCCATCTGTTTCCGGGAGCCGCTCTGAAGATATTGTCTCAAGTTTACCGGGGCCATTGGAGGCCATTGGATGCATTTTAAAAATGATATCCGAGCACAATAAATAAATACTATGGAAGAAAAAATTATAGATATTAATGGAATAAAAGTTTTTACACGGATTGGAGGCGCAGGAACTCCTTTTTTAATATTGCACGGATGGGGAGGGTGTGCTGATTCTTGGTTTAAAGTCCAAAAAAATCTCATAAAACATTTTCAAGTTTTTGTTTTAGATTTACCGGGATTTGGGAAAAGCGGATTGCCGCCAAGGCCTTGGGATGTTCAGGATTATATGGAATTTGTTCTGGATTTTCTGCAAGTTTATAATATAAAAGAATTTTATCTTTTGGGCCATTCTTTTGGCGGGCGAATTTCAATGAAGTTATCAGCTCAATCTCTAAATGGTGTCAAAAAATTAATACTTGTTGACTCTGCCGGTGCTCAGGCGGAAAAGAAAAAATTTTTTAAGAAAGTTTTATCCTCAGTCGCTTCTTTCTTAAGTATCTTTTCCGTATTACCGGGGTTTCAGCTTTTCCGAAGATTTTTTTACAGATACATTCTTAGAAGCACTGATTATTTAAAAGTAATGGGGGTTATGAAGGAAACTTTTTTAAAAGTTATTTCAGAAGATTTATCTCCTTATCTTGAAAAAATTCAGGCCAAAACCTTAGTTGTTTGGGGGAGAAGGGACAAGATTACTCCGCTCAAAGATGGTCGTTTTATTCAATCAAAAACAAAAAATTCAGAACTAGTTATAATTCCTAGCAGCCATAATCCGCATCTTGAAATACCAGATGAGTTATCAAAAATAATTTTAGATTTTTTAAACAAAAATGGAGATCCAGTTTCTAAATGATAAAACAGAAAGCCGGGATTGGAACCGTTTTTTATCTGAAAATAATGGCAGTTTTTTACAATCATTTGAATGGGGAGAGTTTGAGCACAGCTTAGGTAAAAATATTTGGAGGATTAGAATTAAGGAAGGAGAAAAAATTGTTTCTCAATCATTAATTATTGAGGAAATTTTTCCCCTGAAGAAAAAGACCTGTCTTTATATTCCCTTTGGTCCGGTTTTAAATTTAGGATTGATGCCCGATGAACAGCAAGAAACAATTGGAGTTATTTTGGATCAAGTTAAAATTATCGCTAAAAAACAAGGGTCAGTATTTTTAAAAATAGAGCCAAATACGGAATTGATTTTTCCGAAAAATTCAGTAATTACTGTTCCTAATAAAAGAATCCAGCCCCAGAGAACCCTTATTTTAAATTTACTTGAAAGCGAGCAAGAAATTTTTGAAAACTTCTCCTCTAAAACAAGATATAATATCCGATTAGCCGAGAAGAAAGGCGTACGGATAAAATTTGAGGAAAAATATCATAAAGAATTTTATCGCTTAATAAAAGGAACTTCAGAAAGAGATAATTTTACCCCATTCAGAGAAGAACATTATAAAAAATTATTTGATGTTTCTAGTGATGATTTTAAAGTCAAATTATGTTTAGCTGAATACGAAAATAAAATTATTGCTTCTTATATCCTTATCCTTTTCAATAAAACAGCTACCGGACTTCATGGCGCTAATGATTGGCAATATAGGGCGCTAAAGCCCGCGAATTTTTTGCAGTGGGAAAGGATTAAATTAGTAAAAAATCTTGGCTATGAGAAATTTGATTTTTGGGGTGTTGATGATAATAAATGGAAAGGAATAACAGATTTTAAAAGAGGTTTTGGAGGAAAAGAGGTAATCTATCCTCAATCTAAAGACATTGTTTTTCAAAAAGGTTGGTATAAATTATATAATGTCGCGAGAAAAATAATCTAATATATGATTATAATTAATCATTCTGCATTTAAAGCAATAGCCATACTTTTGTTATGGTATTTTCATATATTTCGCAGGGAGAATTTTTTTCTTTATTTCTGGCAATTAAAAGAATATCGCCTGGATAGATTTCTTGAGGAAATCAGGCGCAAGAAGGGAATTATATTTTCAAAATTTTTCTTTTTGGCGCTGGTCGCTCTTCTGATGTGGATTTTCGTTCCCCTAAAAGAATCGACTAAAGAGTGGCTGACTCTTGCCTTATATTTTTTGTTTGCCCTATATTCTTTCCGATTGCTGTTAAAAAGAAAGTGGATCTTTCCAAAATTTACTCAAAAAATGATTATCTTCTTCGTCCTTGTTATCGGGACAGAAGGATTGTTGATATGGCATTTTATTCGTAACCCGTTTTTATTCATTTTAGTTTTTGAGATTTTCTTGCCCTTGTTTATCTTTTTAAATCTGGAGATAGTTCAAATTCCGACGTTTTTTCTAAAAAGAAGAATTATCAAGAAAGCCAGGAATAAAATATTCAATATCCCCAATCTCACAACAATCGGAATTACTGGTTCGTATGGAAAAACATCGGTTAAGGAAATTCTTTACAGCTTGATTTCTGGAAAACATAAAACAATTAAGACCAATGAGCATATTAATACCGAAATGGGAGTAGCCCAAACCATCCTTGCCAAAATAGAGAATAAATATGATTATTTTATTTGTGAAATGGCAGCCTATAGGAAAGGAGAAATAAAAGCGATTTGCGAAACAGTGAAACCCAAAATAGGAATTATTACAGGAATCAATGCTCAGCATATTGCATTATTTGGTTCGCAGGAAAAAATAATACGAGCAAAATACGAGCTGATTGAATCTTTGCCGAATGAAGGAGTCGCAATTTTTAATGGAGATAATGAATATTGCCTAGAACTTTATAAGGAAACTAACAAAACTAAAAAGATTTATAGCTTGAATAAAAAAATTGGTGACATAATTCCCGATGTTTGGGCAGATGAAATTCAATTAGGAAATGATTTTACTGTTTTTAAAATCATTTTTAAAACCGGAGAGTCAATAAATTGCAAAACTAATTTGTTAGGGAAACATAATGTTTTAAATATTCTCGGAGCTGTTTGTATTGCCAGGGAACTGGGAATGAAAACAGCAGAATTATCTAAAGTGTGCGAAGGTCTTTATCAAAATGGAGGGATGAGAGTTCAAAAAGGAACAAAAGGGCTAAATATAATAGATTCAAGTTATTCTGCTAATCCAGATGGAGTAATGGCAGACTTGGATTATTTAAAAAATTGGAACTTAAAGAAGGTAATTGTTATGCCAAGTTTAATTGAATTAGGAGAAGAGTCAAAGAGAGCGCATATGGAAATCGGCGAGAAAATTGCTAAAATTTGTGATTTGGCAATCATTACGACAGAAGATAATTTTCATGAAGTTTTTGAAGGCGCGGGAAATAAAAATGTTTTGCTTATTAAAAGTCCACAGGAGATTGTTAGAAAAATTAAGGAATTTTGTAGCGCAGGAGATGTGATTCTTTTGGAAGGCAGAGTGCCGAAAGGAACAAAAGAGTTATTATTAATTGATAATTAATTATTCTATGTTTGATAGGCCGACTTTTATATCCTTATCTCCTAATGTCCAGAAAGATGATTTTTACATAGCTTTTAAATTAATTTTTATGCCTTGGAAATGGAAAAAGGGAAAAGATATTGTTGAATTGGAGGAAAAATTTAAAAATTATTTGGGAATAAATTTTGCATATTCTTTTAATAGCGGGAGATCTTCTTTTTTGGCGATATTAAAATCTCTAGAATTAGAAAAAGAAAGTGAGATTTTGATACAAGGATTCACTTGCAACGCAGCAGTCAATCCAATTATCTGGTCTGGGTTTAAGCCGATTTTTGTAGATATAGAAAAAGAAACATTGAATATGGACCCGATAGATTTGGAGAAAAAAATTACTTCTAAAAGCAAAGTGGTTTTAGTCCAGCATACTTTTGGTTTTCCGGCAAAAATGGATAAAATTTTGGAGATTTGTCAAAAACATAATTTGATTTTAATCGAGGATTGCGCGCATTCCTTAGGCGCAGAATATAATAATAAAAAAATCGGAACATTTGGCAGAGTATCGTTTTTCAGTTTTGGCAGAGACAAAATAATATCTTCTGTTTATGGCGGAATGGTGGTTTCAAATGATTCTGTTTTGGCTGAAAAAATTAGAAAAATTCAAAACGAATACAAATATCCTTCTCGTGGCTGGGTGATTCAGCAATTATTACACCCTTTGTTAATTGGAACCTTGGTTATTCCTTTGTATAATTTTTTTGGATTGGGAAAAGTTTTATTAATCGGATTCCAAAAATTACGGATTATTTCTAAGGCAGTTGTGTCAACGGAAAAACAGGGGATAATGCCAAAATATTTTCCGAGGAAAATGCCTAATGCTTTGGCAATTCTTGCTTTGAATCAATTTAAAAAACTTGAAACATTCAATAACTATCGTCAAGAAATATCTGATATATATAAGAGAGAATTAGAAGGGGCTGGTTTTCAATTATTAAAAATGGATAATAATAAAACAAAAAATGTTTATATGAGATTTCCTGTTATTTGTAATAATAATGATTCGGATAAGATTTTAAATTTTTTCCGAAAGCAAAATATTTTTTTAGATGACGGTTGGAGAAAATCGGTGATAGTTCCAATTGATACTAATATTGAAAAAATGAAATACATTAAGAGCTCTTGCCCGATGGCAGAAGAAATTTCCCGGAAAATTATAAATCTGCCTACGCATATAAATATTTCTTTAGAAAAAGCGAAAGAGATTGTAAAAATTTTAAAAAGAATTTAAAAATATTCTTGTGAAAATATAAGGGACCTCCGCACTTCAGAGCTCGTGAGAGCTCTTTCATGCGGAGGTCCTCGTCGTCGTGGCATCATTGCTCCTCCTCAAAACCAGAGAGAGAGCTTGACGCCGAATCCCAGGTTCCATCCTTGGTCGTTGCAGTCGCGAACCTGATGGACAGCTTTCAACTCAGCCTGGAAGCCAAGCGAAAAGTCGTGATTGCAGATTCGTACTGCGCCGCCAAAGAGGAAGGCGTTGCTCTCTGTGTATTCCAAGGATTGCGAGTAATGAATGAATCCCTCGTATCCAGGGTACAGGAGCGCAGACACCCGGCTGTTCGGCGTTTGCAGAACAGGAATGGGAAGCCGCAGACCGATTCCTTCGTAGTACGAGTCGGTCCACCTTGGGAAGCAGATGTATTCCAAAGCATCGAAGTATGGCCCCGGGTTTCTGAACGCAATACCGAGCTTGATATCGATGCCGAATGTGGTCTGGTTCTCAATAGTGGCGCCGGACAAGCCGCCCGCTATATCGAACCAGAACACCCCCAATCTGCCGAGCTCTATCTTGCCGAACTCCAGTCGCCCACCGAAAGTGATTGCCAGTGCCAGCGGGTCGGGTCCGAACATCTCGAATCCGATTTCGAGCTGGTGATTCGCGCACGGTAGTTCCGCGAATATGGGCACGGGCACAAATACCTTCTTCTCGACTTCCTTGATGATCGGCTCGGGTGTTGGAGCCGTTGGAGTGCAGCATTGCCCGCCCTTGGCTCCAAAGCCAAGCCCGACAGTAATTCCGATGATTGCGATACCGAGTACCGCAATAAAGATCCTCTGTCCGAAAGTAAGCTTGCGCTTACCAACCTTGCTTCCTTTCCTCCCCGTGAGGGGATTCGGGGAAACCCTACCGTATTTCGTTCTTGTCACGACGATCTCCCTCCTTCACTTCTGTGATTATTATACTAAATAAAATCATTGATGTCAATAGCATTGACAAATCCTTAAAATATGATAGTATTACATTTATAGAAGTACCCTGACAATTCAAATCTACTTCAAAGATAAGACAAAAAAGAGACGCCCAAGGAGGCCAGGATGTTCCAGAGAGTTGTGGTAGCAGTGTTGATTGGGGCAGCTGTGCTATTCATTGCCAGTTGCGCGACGCTCGACAAAGAACCTGTCGCCTCCTTTGAGGTGCCAGGAGTGGAAATCATCGGCCAAGTGTACCAGGTTGAGAAGGGAGCGAAGGTTGATTTCGATGCTTCTGACTCATCTGATTCTGATGGAACTATCGCCTTGTACAAGTGGGATTTCGGCGATGGTTTCGGCGAAGGAACGGGATCTTCACAAACGAGCCATACTTTCGTGCAAGTTGGTACGTACTGGGTAACACTCCAAGTAGTTGACGATTGGGGTCATCCTAGTTGTGCAAGTTGCATGGCAAGGAAGTTCGTTGTGGGGGATTCAACTCCGCCACCGCTTGGACCGTGTGATGTTCTGCCCGTAGTTGGACTCGGTTACTTTGCCGAGCCACTTGATGAAGGAGAGAACATCTTCACAGTGACCTCTGCCTACGACTCGACAACCAGTCATACTTCGGGATACCATCCCGAGGATCTTGACTGGCTGACAGTCGAGTTCACAAAGGGCGATGTATCCATTTCCTTCAATTCGGAGCAAGGGGAGATTTCTGCAAATGGGCAGGTTTCTCCTATCCTGACTGAAGGGACATGGACAGTCGCGGTTCGAGGGAAGAATCACTGTTCCACAAAGGAAATGATTGCGACTGCAAGTCGCACTTTCCGAGTGGGAGCAGATGAACCGCCTCCGCCACCGACCTGTGTGGATCCAGTCATCACTGAGTTAAAGGTTGACGGGCAGCAACTTTCTTCTTCGGTCATACCGGAGAAACCGTTGTTTGCCATCGTCACCATCTCGGTGAAGGCGCGTGATTCGGATTCCTGTTTGCCGTGCTCTGGTTCTGCTCCACAGGACGGCATTGAGAGCATTCAGGTTACGGTTAAGAAGCCGGATGGGAGTGTGGCAGATACACGAACCTTTAACGCAAGTTCTGGGAGTTTCACTCTTAGCGCTTGCGCAGCGGGTCTGTGGACAATCCAAGTCTTCGCATACGACGACGATTGTCAACAGAGGATGGATGACTTCTCGGGAAGTTTCCGAGTGGTTGATTCAACTCCACCTCCACCGACATGTGTGGATCCAGTCATCACCGAGCTAAGGGTTGATGGCCAGCAGCTTTCTTCTTTGGTCGTGCCGGAGAAGGAACTGTTCGACATCGTCACTATCGCGGTGAGTGCCTCGGATTCCGACACTTGCGTACCATGTTCCGGTTCTGCAAAGCAGAACGGTATTACAAGCGTCCAGGTCACAGTTTGGAAGCCAGGTGGAATCGTTTCGGAGACGAGAACCTTCAGCGCAAGTTCTGGGAGTTTCACGCTTAGCGCTTGCGAAGTTGGTTTGTGGACAATCGAAGTCGTTGCATATGACGACGATTGCCAACAGAGGATGGATGACTTCTCGGGAAGCTTCCGAGTGGTTGATTCAACGCCTCCGCCGCCTCCGCCGGATCCTTGCGATACAGCACCTGTCTTGGATGCGAAGCTGACTTCTAGTCAGCCGATTCCCGGGCAGGTCACAGTTGGAACCACGATGAGTATTCAGGTCATCGCCTACCAGCCACCGGATCAATCATCTGGCTACCATTCGAGCAGCATGGCTCGGATCCAGGTGAGCCTCGAGTCGCCGACTGGGAATTTCCAGGCGTTTGATACAAAGACAGGGACGCTTCCGGTTAGCGGAGTAGTGGGTATTACTCCCAATGAACTGGGAACTTGGATCATCCGAGGGTATTGCTGGAACTTGTGCCAGGAGTGTCCTCTTACGGATGAGTTCTACTACGTCGTTGAAGTAGTGGCTCCCTAAAGGGAGGCAAAAGAGGGAAGTGACGAGGGTAGTTGAGACGCTTCGCAGCGACTTGACTACCCTCTTTTGATTTTTTGTAGTATTATATTTATAGTACAGTCAACACCCTTGGTGTTGACAATATCACCGTAAGGTGATATAATAGAGATAGTAGTTCTCTACAACTAGACCTGGAATCATAACAAGAGCGAATAGGAGGTAGGTCAGAATGAAGCGGATGGCAGCGGTGTTGGCAGTGTTGGTGATGGTGGGAGCGCTTTGCTCCTGCGAGAGATTCTTCAATCAGGCACCTGTTGCGATGGTCAACTGCGATCCCGTTGGGATCGTGGCGGCGCCGATGCAGTTCAGTCCTGAAGGGTCATATGATCCTGATGGAGCGATTGTCCGGTACACCTGGAACTTCTGCGATGGCAGTTCTCTGGTATCGGAAACAGCGGAGCCCGTTGAGCACCGCTATGCCGAACCAGGGATCTACAACGGATACTTGACCGTGCAAGATGAAGCTGGCGTTACTGCGACTTGCTCGTTCGAGGTCACCGTCAAGTGGGAACCGTGTATCCTAGGAGAGAGCGATGGCCCTGCTGATGTCAGTATGTACATCACTGACACCCAGGGAGGTATCGTAGCTTTCCTCGGGGGACCGTCACTTTTCACGGTAGCTCTCGGTAGCGAGTACGACTTGCAGGTCGTTGCTCGCGACGGAGTTTCTCCACGGGGACTTGGTGAGACTGATGGCATTGCTTGGGTGCAAGTGATGATGAGGAAGCCGAACGGCGATATCACCACCTACGACACCAGGAAAGGATCGCTGGATTTGGCAGCTCCCCAGCTGAAGGACGTGAAGTTCGACCAGCTCGGGAAGTGGACCATGACGATCTACACCCGCGACAACGATGAGTGTAGCGAGCAAGTCGTCTTCACTCAGGATTTCCAGGTCGGCGTTTGCCCCCAGTGCAACAACTAGGGGAAGCGAGTGCTGATCAGGCGCGAGGACGGGGGACCATAAGGTTCTCTCCTCGCGCCTCTTTGTTTTAAGTTTAAAAAGTATTAATATGATTTAATGATTATTAAGGTAAAAGTTTTTCCAAAATCAAAAAAGGAGTCAGTTATTCAAAAACAAACTGATTTATTTGAAGTTCGAGTGAAAGTAGAGGCCAAGCAAGGAGAAGCCAATAATGCGGTTATAAATATCTTGGCCGATTTTTTTAATGTAAATGTAAAAAGTATAAATATGATAAAAGGAGGAAAATCTAAAAATAAAGTTTTTGAAATAAAAGGAATTAAAAATCAAATTGAAATAGCAGTGGAAATTTTGAAAAAAGGAGGAGTAATTGCTTATCCGACAGATACGGTTTATGGAATCGGATGCCATATTTTTAATAACAAAGCGATTGAGAGAATATTAGAACTCAAGAAAAGAGATAAAAATAATTCTTTACTAGTTGCAGTATCTGATTTCGAAATGATGTCAGATATAGCTGTTTTTACGGAAAAAGAGCGTAAGTTTATGGGAAAATTTTTACCTGGTCCGATTGCTTTTATTTTGCCTAAAAAATCAAATATTTCTGATTTAGTCACTGGCAAAAGAAATACTTTAGGAGTTAGAATACCGGATAATAAAGAGACGTTGGCAATTATAAAGCAAGCAGGGTTTCCGATTATTACAACTTCTGCAAATATTTCAGGTCAAAAGCCAATTATAATGGGCAAAGATATTGATTTGAAAGTTGATTTTGTGGTAGAAGGAAAGTGCAAATATAAAAAGCCCTCGACCATTGTTGACCTTATAAATAAAAAAATTTTAAGACAAGGACAATGGGCAGAGAGAGTAGAGCAACTATTAAATACAGAGGATTCCCTGTAAAAATATGGTCAAACAAATACTTTCAATCTTAGTTATTATTTTAATTGGTATTGTCGCAGGCGCGTTAATTTATTTGTTTTATCCGGAGAATTCGGAAACGACTGCAATAACTCTTTTTTGGGGGAATAAAGTTGAAGATCCAGAGGGGCTTTTCTGCGAAAAAGTTTATCCCTTAGAAAGAGAAGTAGAAGGCAAACCTGACAATATAATTCTTTTTACAATGGAAGAATTGTTAAAGGGTCCATCTGAAAAAGAAATGGAAAAAGGATTTTTCACTACCATTAATCCAGGAGTAAAAATTAAAAATTTAACTATTGAGAATAAAAAGGCAATAATTGATTTTGATGAAACATTAGAAAAAGCGGTTGGCGGTTCTTGCAGAGTAGGAGCAATCAGAGCTCAAATTATTGAAACCCTTAAACAATTTCCGGAAATAACCGAGGTCGTTATATCAATAGAAGGCAGGACAGAAGATATTCTCCAGCCGTAAAAGAAATTAGAAACAAAACTCACAAAAACTCAAAAAATTCAAAAGCCTAAAAACCGCCCTATCTTGGGCGGTTTTGTGTAATTACGATGCCGGGTGGCGTAATTTTCGTAAAACGTCGGAAGGCACGCTAGATAAGGGAAATCTCACTACGCCGCCGGGTGGCGTAATTTTTGGGGGAAAGTTTTCCACAGGGTATATTCAGATATAAATCAGACATAAATCAAACATAATCAAATATAAATCAAGCGCGGATTAAATATAAATTTATTAAAACATTAAGTTAGACTATTTGAAGTGGGTTTTTGTTTTTCTAACGAGCAGAATGTGTTAAGATATTGGTAATGATTAAAGAAATAGAAAATAAAGCAGAATGGGAAGGATTTTTAGAGCAATGCGAGGAAAAGACCTTTCTTCACTCTTGGAATTGGGGAGAATCTCAAAAAGAATTGGGTTATAAAATTTGGCGTCTTGGGTTGTTCGCTGATAATAATTTATTGGCCGTTTGTCTTGTTTTATTGGTAAAAGCGAAAAGGGGAACATTTTTATTGATTGAACATGGGCCTGTAACAAAATTAAAAACTAAAAACGAAAAATTAAAAATAACAGAAGAGATTCTGGGATATTTGAAAAAATTAGTAAAAGAGGAGAGCGCAGGTTTTATTAGGGTGTGTCCAATTTGGAAAAAAACGGCAGATAATGAAGAAATATTTAGAGAATGTGGGTTTAGGAATGCGCCTATACATGTCCATCCAGAAATCAGCTGGGTTTTGCCGATTGATAAATCAGAAAACGATATTTTGGCAGAAATGCGCAAGACAACTCGCTATTTAATACGTCAGGCGGATAAAAATTCGGATATAGAGATTGTGAAGAGTAATAATCTAGAAGATTTGGGGATCTTTAATAATATTTATCAGCAAACAGGAGAGCGCGCTCATTTTGTCCCTTTCTCCCTTGATTATTTGCAAAAAGAATTTCAGGCATTTTTAAAAGACGGACAAGCTCTGTTATTTTTAGGGAAATATAAAGGAGAGATAGTAGCTGGGGCAATGATAATTTTTTGGCAAGGGAATGCTTTTTATCACCAAGGAGCTTCATTAAGAAGGTATGCCAAGATTCCAGTAAGCTATCTTTTGCAATGGGAGGCGATAAAAGAGGCAAAACTGAGAGGATTAAAAATTTATAGTTTTTGGGGGATCACTCCTGATAATAACCCCAATCATCCATGGAGAGGTCTGACTTTATTTAAGCAGGGTTTTGGTGGTCATGAAGATATTTATGTCAGGACCCAGGATTATTTACTTTCTCCAAAATATTGGCTCAATTATGTCGTGGAGATAATTAGAAAAAAGAAAAGAGGATTTTGATGAAAAATAAAATAAGTAAAAAATCTTATCAGGCAAGAGAATATCGTCATCTAAGAAAGCGGAAATCAATTTTAAAAAATAAATATTTTTGGCTTGCTTTTTTAGCAATTTTAATCGCAGTTGGTTTTTTTTATTTTTTGGTTTTTTCTCCGGTTTTCCAATTAAAAGGAGTAATTGTTAAAGGTGCATCTTTTGTTAATCCTACGGAGGTGGAAAATTTTATCAGAGAGCAATCTAACAAAAATATTATATTTTTCCCTACAAGAAGTATTATTGTTTTTAATAGCAAGAAAGCAGAGCAACTGATATTAAAAAAGTTTTTACCTATAGATAAAGTAAAAATAAGAAGACAATTTTTTAATAAATTAGTTGTTGATTTTTTGGAAAAAGAACCCAAGGCGGTTTTTTGTCCAGTTGGTACTTGTTTTTTAATAGATAAAGAAGGAATGGTCTTTCGACCAATAGAAAAGGAATCTGTTTCTCCTAGCCGGGCAGTTATAATTTTTGATGGAAAAGTTAATTTAGGAGATACGGTAATTTCAAAAGAAAACCTCGCTTTTATTATAGAAGTTTTCAAATTTTTAAAACAAAGAGATGTGTTAATAAGCGAATTTAAAATATCCCCATCTAAAATAGAAGGAGTAATTTCCGATAGTAAGTTAGCAATATATTTCAATCCTCAAAAAAATGCGGAACAACAAGCGCAGGATCTAATATTAGTTCTTGAAAACCAAAACTCCCCTGATTCTAACAGCAAGGGAGCTAAGGAATATATTGACCTTCGTTTTGATAAGATTTTTCTAAAGTAGCTTATGGGATATTGTAAATGAAAATTGAATAACCGGCTCTTCCCACTGGTTCAAAGTTATTTAACCACTCAAGCGCAGTGGTATTTTTATCAAAGCCTGGAACTACCTTCGCCCTGTTTTCTTGGAGGAAAGTAGCGGAAATTGCTATCCACCCCTTATTTTTGCTCGGATCTGTTTTTATATCAGTTCCAGCTAGTTTTTCCCCTAACCTATATTTTGGATCATCTCCTCCGAAATAAGAGACAGTTATTTTTTGGATATTATTTTTATCTACAAAATCGGCGAGCCGTTTTAAATCTTGTCCCCAGTCGTAGTTTGAGTCAACGGCGTATTTATAACCATTCTTCGTGCCACCCGCCAGTTCGTTA
>JAPLYH010000006.1 GCA_026395615.1 Candidatus Parcubacteria bacterium
CCTTCGTCGGGGAATAAAATATTGCTTCCCCCTCCTAAAATAAAAAATGGCAACCCACATTGTTTGGCTGCTTTAATTGCTTTTAAAATATCTTCTTTATTTTCAGCTACAAAAAAATATTTTGCATTTCCACCTACTTTGAAAGTTGCGTGTTGGGCTAGGGAAATATTCTCTTGTACGCTTGGTAATAATTCTTTAATCTCCATTAGTTTTAATTAAGAGATCCTTAATGGGCCTCCGCTGGTTATTTCCAAAAAACTTTTTAAAGAGTGTTGCCGTTGTTGTTTGAATAGCGGAAAAAGACCCTTATGGGCCTCCGCCGGTTAACTCCAAAAAATCTTTTTAGTGAGTGCAGCACGGAGACCCACTTTCAGTATAACTATTATGACCCCCAAAAGCAAGATAAAAAGCAAAAGACCCCTAGTTTCCAAGGAGTCTTTCGCCGATTTATTTGGAGTTCCGAATTGCTTCGGAAACACTCACTAATTGCATATTAGCAAATGAATTTAATTTTGTCAATAGTTTGCGCTGGTCGTGGTAGTATTTCCTTGTTCTAAAAATTGACGCAATGATGCTTCTAATTCGGGATAATACTTTAATAATCTGTCCCCTGTCTGTTTCGCTTTTTCTATATCCCCTATCTTTTTATAAAATGATATTGCTAATTGATAAGATTCCAATACCCTTGGCTCAAGTGCAATCGCTTTTTCATAGAATTCAGCAGCTTCATTATTTTTATTAAGCATTTCTTTCGTTTTTGCCATTTCCCAATAGCCCTCTTGTTTTGTCGGAGAAAGTTGAAGCGCTTGTTCCAATACTTGTTCTGCCCTCTTTGAAACTACTTCTCTCTTATCTGGTTGAAGTCCGGCATAAGCATTGTAAACTCTTCCGAGAACAATCCGACTATAATAATCAAATGGAGAATTAGCAACTGTCTTTTCTAATGATTCTGATGCGAATTTAAAATCACCTACCGTTACTACTCCCGCATTCATCAAAGTAAAAATATTGGAACCAAGATGCTCTCTTATTTGATATAATCCCATAGGTGATGAATTTAGGGCTTTACTGTAAAAAGGTTCCCTGGCTTCAAAAGTGGGATTTTTCATCACACCAATTATGCCGGTAGCAGCTCTCGCTGGTTTAATAACAAAAGAGGAAAAAAAAAAAAATAGTAAAATTAAAATAATGGGTAAAAATATTATTTTATTTTTCCCAGTTTTCATAGAAATATTTTCTTCGGTTGATTTATCTCTGGAAACAACACTTACAAAAATAAAAGTTAGAAATATCATTAAGAAACTGGCTGGCATATCGAACACTGTGAGATTTTGGGTAAAATGGGCAACTAAAATAACGGTAGGAATAGCAGCGGCAATAAATGATATTTTCCCTTTTTTATAACCCCTCCAAAGAATGAAAAAACTAACTCCGAACATAGATAAATACCCTATTAATCCCGCAGCGCCTCCGTCGACAAGATTATCAAAAATAATATTATGAGCTCTATCAAAGCGTGTATCTGGTCCGTAAATATCGGGGAGATAAAACCCTGGGTCAAAAAATTTATGAAAGACAACAGCAAAATTCTCCGGCCCCCAGCCTAAAATTGGCCTTTCCAGAAAGCCTTGCCACGCATTTTGCCAAATAACCTGGCGAGATTTATTCGCATTTTCAGAAAGCCATTGTTGAGCAGGACTATTATGCCACAAAAGAGCAGTAATTCCTGCCAAATAAATCACTAACCCAAATATTAATAATATTTTTGCGATAAACTTAATTTTCGGTTTTTTATACTCCAACGCAAAATATAATAAAATTAATAATCCAAAGGCGCCAAAAAATGCCAAAATCGCAGCTCTGCCCGTGCTATACATCAAGGTAATAAACATAAAAATAAAACCTAAAATCAATATTGCTAAACATGTCTTTTTAGCTTTTTTTAAAAACGGCAATAAAAATACCGTCTGCTTCTTTAATTCAAAAAACAAATAAATTGCGAAGAAAAGGTTAAAAAGCAAATAAGTTGCAAGAAAAGAACTATTCCCAACAGTAGAGCCGTTATAACCAACTGGAAGATTTTTAACTCCAGCATTATTAAGCCAGAAAAAGATACAAACAATAATTGAAATAATTATTGAAGTGTAAAAAATACGTAACCAATCGTCCTTTTTTAATATGGCTCTTGCTACTATAAAAAAACCAAAAAGATGGAGCCACATAAGGAGTCCTGACATTCTCTCAAACTTAGACCAAAAACTATTTAAAGGATCAACACCTAGTATAGTGGCTAAAGTCATAATTAAAATGAAAAATCCGATAGCTATAAAAAGAGCATCTTTTTTAACTCGGTATTTTGGAGAATATATAATAAGGAAAAGTCCCGACGCAACAGATACCTCTATAAGAGCCATTAAATAAAGTCCTTTCAAACTTACAAAAGGAAAAAACATACTCTCGCCAACCAAGAGGGGCGTCAATAACATCAAAAAAATAGATGAATAAAAAACAAAAACAAAAAAATTTTCTATTTTTGACATAGAGCTCCTAGAGCGTTTTTCAACGATAAAATCTTTCTGTTCGTCTTTTCTATTTTGTTTTTCTCTTGATTTCTTGCCCATAACAGATCAAATGGTTATAAATAAGCAAAAAAGATTGAAATCGTATTAAATTTGGTTTAGGATGAAACTAATGCTTAATCTTACAATTTTCAGAAAAATTTTGCTTTTATTGGGAGATATCTCTCTGTTTTATATTTCATTGATTATAACTCTTATTATCAGATTTGGTCAAAATCTCACTCCACAATTATTCTCGTCTCACCTCACAGCTTTTTCACCATTATTCCTGATTTGGATATTTGTTTTTCTGTTTTTTGAATTATACGAACTTAATACGTCTAATCTCAATACTTCTTTTCTCGCACGATTCAGCGTCGCCATTTTAATATGTTTAATCGCCGGCGTGGTATTTTTCTATTTATTCCCAATATTCGGCCTTACACCAAAAACCAATCTTCTTATTTTAATCATAATATTATGGATTTTTATTATTCTCTGGAGAAAACTCGCTCTTTTTCTTTTTTCTTCATATTTCCAAAATCGGGTTGCGATAATCGGAATTACTAATAAATCAGAAAAATTAGCCGAGATACTAAAAAGAAATCCCCAATTTGGATATAGGATGATGGAGTTAATCCCTATAAAAGACATTATTGAACTGCCCCAGAAAATTAAAGAGTCAAAAATTAACACTCTTGTTTTAGCCGAAGATCTTTCCAAAGAACAGTCGCTTGAAAAAATACTTTATCAATATCTGTCTTTAAGAGTGAACCTGATGGATTTAGCGCAGGCCTACGAAATTATTGTCAAAAAAATCCCAATCGGGTTTATAGACCAGGCCTGGTTTCTAGAAAATCTTCAAGAAGGCGAAAAACAATTTTACGATAAAATAAAAAGGTTATTAGATATATCGGCAGCAACAATACTCTCTGTGCTATCAATCCCCTTCTGGATAGTGATTCCTATTCTTATTAAATTGGAGGATGGGGGAACCATATTATACAAACAAGAAAGATTGGGAAAAAATTTAAACAAGATAAAAATTGCAAAATTCAGGACAATGGAGAAAGATGCTGACAAATTAGGCGATGATTGGAGCCAAGGAAAGAAAGATCCGCGTGTAACCAAAATCGGAAAAATTTTAAGATATTTTCATTTAGATGAAATTCCTCAAATATTCAATATTCTTTCCGGGAAAATGTCTTTAATCGGACCGAGGCCAGAGAGTTTAAGAAACACCGCTTTTTTAGAAAAAGAAATTCCTTACTATCATCTAAGGCATTTAATAAAACCTGGACTTCTGGGTTGGGCACAAATGAATTCCGGACACCTCAATATATCGGGCGAAATAGGTAATCTAAATGAAAAAATACGCTACGATTTTGAAAAAGTTGAATACGATTTTTATTATATAAAAAACAGGTCATTTATTCTTGACCTAAATATTCTCTTCAAAAGTTTAGGATTATTCTTTAAACAAAAATAAAAAAAGAAACCCGCCTCAGCCAATGAGACCCGTTGAGGTGGATCTCTTCGGCCAGGGCGGTTGGGAGAGTTCAATCTTCCAAAAGGAAGAATTCACTCCATTCTTCGCTCTGCCTTGCTTGCTCCGCTGCTTGTCGGGCCCTGTAGTCAGCGCACAACTTTGCGCCGCCAGTAGCTGCCAGGATCGCTCCTAGGATAACCAGCCACCATTGGCCTCCGGGGACACAGGCTGCGACAAGAATCGCCACTAGCCCAAGCGAAATCAGGGCATACTTCCACATTCCTCGCATTTCGACCCCCTCCGGTATTGATTGTCGAGCGAACTGCACGAATGACGAATGTTTTATAAGTATATCATATATATTGTTAAAAGTCAAATTTCTCAATTCTTTCCGTTGTTTTTACCCTGTGGAAAACTTTCCCTCAAAAATTACGCCACCCGGCGGCGTAATCTTTGGAGCGCGTAATTTTCTATAAATGGTTTTGAAAATTATTTAATATTGAGTTCTACCCATCATTTCATCAAGAAAACTTGAAGAGGAGGAATCGGGATAAATATTTAATGATAACGCTGTCATAAACTCAGAAAAATGTTTATCAAATAAATCTGTCGCCTTTTCTGTTTCTCCGGCTAATAAATAATTTAATACACTTCTTATCAGCGTCATAGCCCATCCACTATCACCGTACCTCTCCTGACTATATTCAGGATCTGATGCATTTAGTACTTTTTCAGCTTCAAAAGCTTCTTTCAAATATTCTTCTTTAAAATCTTGCGCATAAGAAACAATATTATAATTCTCTAATCTATAATATTTCTTAAAAAATACCCTGCTCGCAGTACGACCATCTGGCGAATAATTTGATTCAAATGTTAAATAAGCTTTCCCATTTTTTTGAACATAAAACGGCAAATCTTTGTCAGTTTGATGATCGCTTCCTTCAAAAATATTATAATTATCAGCCTGAATATCTCCTATTTCTCTCAAGTTCCCAGTATTATCTATAACATAAAAGTATAGTATCGAGGTTCCACCCATTCCTCCGAGCCAAGTCGGTATTATAAAATATCTATCATTCTTATAAACAAACATTCTGGGGTGCTCAATGCCATCTGGCGTTTCTTTATAAACTTCTTTGTTTTTTTGTAAAATAGAAAAATTAACATCATTTTCAGAGGTGATGCTAAACTTATTAGTTTCCTCTATAATTTCTTCTGAAACCGCAACATTAGTTGGTTGTTCAACAAAAAACGGGGCTATTTGAGAAAAGGAATTATTAATCTCATTTACCCAAAGGGATGCTCTCCATATAGCAATTACTATCCAGGGGATATAGGCAATAAAAGATATTTTATTTGCATTTTTTGCCTTAATAGGAAAACGTTTTCTTAGTCCGAAATAAAGAATTGCTCCTGCTAAAACAGGATTCAAGATAAGTAATATCCAAACTTTAATTTTTTCATCTTTTAAAAGCGGTTCTTGTGATGCCCACTCTTCTTGTTTTCTTTTATTTACTTTATTTATAAATATAAAAGAGCCAACTGCTGAGATGAGGCACAGCGCTATAATTATTGAATTCCAAAGTAGATTAGACATAAATTTACTATATTCTTAAATTATTTTATTATTTTATCACGTAATCCTAGATACTTAAATTAAAAATTAAAGCTCGTAGATAAAAATGGGTAATGCTTTACTATCTGGTTTATCTACAGATGTTTTTCCTTTCCACTCTTTAATATTAAAAGCATAAGATAAAACTTTTGCGCCTTTTTTTAATTCCTTCCTAAACTTCTTTTTTAATTTACCATTAATAGTTTGTATCAAGGCAAAAGTATATACCACATTAATATTTGAAATATCATACTTAAGAGCATTGCCATATTTTATTTTCATATTGTTTAGCCCCGAGAATAATCCTATCAATTTTGCCCACAAAAAAATCGGTACGGATAATTCAATGCCGATTATTTGAGATTCGGGATTATTTTTGGCAATATACCTACTAACTCGCCCGTCACCACAACCCAATTCACAAAATACCTGTCCAGGCCTTAAGGCAGCCAAACGATTAATTCGTTCCAGATCTTTCTTTTTACAAGGAACCCATGGAGCAATCAAAAAACTAGGGAATATAAGAGATAATAAAAATATTAAAGCAATTATAAAAATTATAGACAGAATAATAGCTGATAACATTCTTTAGACATTAAATTACTAAAAGAGGGCTCTAATCGCTTCTTCGTAGCGAGAGGCGACATTGGTAATATTAAATTTTTGACCAGCCTTCAGCCATTTCTTTATTTTTATACGCATCTCTCCACAGAAATCGAAATCCGTGGTTAATCGTTTTAGAATTATTGCCAATTCCCCACTATTACATGGCTCAAATAATAATCCATTGTTGTTATTCTCAATAAATTCTCTGATAGCGGGTAAATCCGATGCCACCACTATTTTTTCCGAAAACAATCCTTCTAGCGCAACCAAACCGAATCCCTCGCTAAGAGATGGAACCACTAAAACATCTATCAATTTTAATTTATCCGGAATGTCATTAACCATTCCTATAAATTTAATATTATTAAGATTGTTATCCGCCACAAATTTTTCTAATTCCGAGCGAAGTTGGCCATCTCCTATAATTAAAATTTTCGGTTCAAGATTTGATCCTTGTTTCAATATTTTCATTGCTTGTAAAAAATAAATATGCCCCTTAACCGGTTCCAGCCGGCCGACAATCCCAAAAACAATGTTTCCCTGTTCTAATTCTTTAATTCCTCTGCTTATTCCCGATATATTTATGCCATTATGAATTACTGAAATCTTTTTTTCGGGGACATAAAAAAAGGAAACTAAAAAATCTTTGGTAGTATTTGAATTGGCAATCACCTTTGTTGCCAGATTGCCGGCAAAAACCCTTTTTACAATTTTCATAAATAGGTTTAATCGCTTAACATCGTGCTGAATAAAAATCCGTTTTTCCACACCAGCTAACCAGGCGCTGAAAATTCCCAATATATCAGATTGATAAAGAGATGTAATTACAACATCCGGCTTGTCTTTCTTTAAAAAAATGATTAATCTTAAAGTAGTGCCAAATATCGAAAATACTTTTGAAAAAATGTTACCGAGATTTTTCCGAGGTCCAATGAAATGGATAGGCATCCCGATTGAATGGAAATCTTTTTCCATCGGCCCGCTTCCCCAAATAGTTACTATTTCAATCTGAAATTCATCTTTATTAAAATTTTTAATAAGTTCGTAAAGGAATCTTTCCGTTCCTCCGATCAAAAAATTATTCATTATAAACACTATTTTTTTCATGAATAGAGATTACAAAAAAATTCTTATAGTTTCATCTTATGCCCCGCCAGCTATTGGTGGACCACAAAATCTTTACAATCTTTTAAGAGATTTCCCAACAGACCGTTATTTTATCCTAACAAGCTTCTATAATATTGACAATCTCTCAGCTCAAAAAGGAACCTGGCTTAATGGTGAATATATTTTCTATGATAAACCAAATGCTACAAAAGAAGACAGGATAAAAAACCAAGAAGAGAAAACGACCGCCAAAAAAAGCTCTTTATTAAGCAAATTAAAACATTTAGCCAGGAGAAACGGATTCGTCAGAAATATAATAGGAATACCAATAATTGCCACCCAAATTTTTTGGATAGTAAAACAAGGAAAAAAATCAATTAAAGAAAAGAAACCGGATGTCCTGCTTGGATTCTCTGATTATGGGCCAGCAATGATTGGAACCTATTTCCTTCATAAAGTTAGCAAAACGCCTCTTAGATTATTCCTTTTTGATTTATATAAGGGAAACTTCTATCCTTTTCCCGGCGGCATCCTGTCAAAAATATTTGAACCAAAATTATTTAAAAAAGCTGAGCAAATTATTGTTACCAATCAGGGTACTAAGGATTTTTACATTAATCGCTACGGAGAAAACATCGGCAAGAAAATAAAAATAATATACAACGCCGCTTTTCCAGAGCCATATCTTATTTCACAATCTGAATATCAGCCAACTCCCCCGTTCTCAATTCTTTTTACCGGCCGGATTTATTGGCCGCAAATCAGTGCCCTTAAAAATCTTGTTCAAGCAGTTGAGAGTATTAATAATATAGATTTAAGATTAGATATATATTGTCCTAATCCTCGCGATTATTTAGATAGAATTGGAATCAAAGAAAGTGACAGAATAAAAATTTCTGTTGCTCCTCCCCAAGATATGCCAAGAATCCAGGGCCAAGCGGATATATTATTTCTTCCGCTCTCATGGGGGACAAAGAGCAATGATATCATAAACACAGCTACACCTGGAAAATTTACCGACTATCTTGTAGCTGGCAAGCCGATGCTAATTCACGCGCCAGTCAGCACATATTTAGTAAAATATGCCAAGGAAAATAATTGCGCTATGGTTGTTGATAAAAATGATATTGAAGAATTAAAAAAAGGGATTAAAACCTTGATTGAAAATCCTGATTTAGCACGCCAGTTAATTCAAAATGCCAGGAAAACGTTTTTTACTAATCACGATGCAAATAAAAATGCGGAACTATTCCGCGCGTTATTTGCCAAAAACTAATTCTATTACAAACTATCGATTATTTTATTCCACTTCAACAACATTTCTTCTCTGGACAATCCCTTTTTAAACGCCTCTTCTCGAGGATTTTTATTTTCCGGATACCAATCTTTAAAAATTCCTACTCTGCTCACATCCACCGGCACATTACAAAACATCGCCTCAATCGGTGTGAGCCACAAACTTTCTACCCTGCTTCTTCCAATATAAATATCAGCACAGTTATAAAGTTCTGCTAATGTTGTTTGTGATACCCTGTTAAAAATTTTTACATTTTTAAATGATATTTCCGGTAACTTTCCGTCTTTAAAAACTAATATGTAAAAATTATCTTTATCGTTTTCAATCTCTTTTTGAAGAATATCCCATCCTTTGACCAAATGAGTGCTGCCAACATATATTTTCACAAAACTATGTAAAGGAATATTATATTTTCCCCTTAAAGATTCTTTATTCATCAGCTTAAAAAGATTCATGTCTATTCCTATGGGAATAATCTTTGTCTTAACCCTATACCAATCAGCGATATCTCGGGAAACAGCTATAACTAAATCAGCGCCCAAAAGCGCTGATTTTTGTTTTTTGATATTTAGAGAATAAAAATCGTTGCCCAATCTAATTATTTTTGAAATAATTCTACGAAATTTCCCGGGCAGAACTTTTTTCATGGCCAAGAAATTATCTTGCAAAACAACAATTTTCTTAACATTTTCAGGAGTTTTTATATCTCCCAATATAGAATTAAATACTAAGATATCTGGAGAATTATTTTTAATATAACTTTCTAAATCCTCTTCCTTAAAATCATTTAAAGCAATAGCTTCACAATTCGGCAAATTTTTCGCTAAAACAGACCAAAGAGTTTTTTCTCCGCTTACGGTCCCATAAATATTTTCATTTAAAATTAGGATTTTCATTTTATAACCTCTAAAACCAATATCATTTCTCTGCAAGTACTTAATTCCCGAAATGAGCGGGAAATCTCCTTGTACTTACCGACAAAATAATTTGGCTTATTCCAGTAAATCGGTTCAGTTAAAGTTCTAAAAGTATGCTCATTGAAAAACCTGACATGAGTCATATCCGAAGCATCCATTAAGGGCACAACGATCGTTATTTTAGCGCCATTTTTACAAACTCTATAAAACTCTTTTAAAACAAAAATTATATTATTTATATGCTCCAGAGTATGAGAACATCTTATTTCATCAACGCTATTGTCTTCCAATGGAAGACCTTTCTCAATATCGCAAACAATATCCGGTTTCGCTGTCTCGTCTATATCAATCGTTTTAAATCCTAAAAGTTCTTCGCCCCCAGCGCCTATATTGATTTTTATTTGATTCTGGTTTTCCATAATAATTGGGTTATATATTAAGTATATAACCTTTTTGATTAACTTTTTGATTTTAGCAGGAATAAATTTTTTAAAAAAAGAAAATATTTCTTTTTTGCTATACCATAAAATCCTGAAAAATTTTACTCGCAGTTTGTAAATTTTAGCTGGAGTTTTACAGAAATAATCAACATCAAAAACTTTACTTCTACCAATATACACACCCAATCCTGCTTCCTTATGTTTTACTAAAAAATCATCTGCAAATGGCAAATATAAAAATTCTTCATGAGACCAATGAGCTCGATGTATCTCGTACGGATTGCCCCAATCCTTGTCCCCTGTCCCAGCGGGAGCATTAGTTTCAGCGTCAAGGGGTAAAGAAATAATATAAAATTTAGCATATTTTCTAACCGCTTCTATCGCTGCAATAGCATCCTCTTTTGACATATGTTCCAAAACATCTCCAAGGATAACGAGATCATAAGCTCGATCTGGTATAAAGTTCCTAATATTCTCATTGTAAATTACTTTATATTTACGATAAAGCTTAAAACGATAAATATAGGGCTCCCAAATCTCAACACACGCCCAATCTATTTTTCCTTCAGTAAAAGAATTTAATAAGTCAAAATACGTGCCCATGCCAGGACCTATATCTATTATAGATTGAATTTCAGAATGATTTTTTTTAAACCAATCTAAGATTGTAGATTTGCCCGCGGGCGAACTGCTTGGCATTTTATTAAAATATTATTCGTCCATTTCGCCTTCTTGAACATGATAAACAATGCTATCAAAGGCAGTATAATGCTCAATTCCTATTGGTTTCAATTTTTCGTAAAATAAAATATAATCGCCAGAAGTTTCTTTGCCGTTTGGTTCTTTTCTATTTCCTATTGGATATCCCCCGCTTTTTACAAACAAATATTTATAAATAGCACAAGGCATAAATAATCCGCCTTTGCGAAGCTCTAGCCTACTAACTTCTTTAACGTATTTTTGGAATTCATCATCTTGATATTCTTTATAGGTTTGTCCGAAATTTTTAGAAAGCCCGTATTTCCCGCTAATCAATTTACCCGACTCAACTAATCTTGAACAAACAATTCTATTTTTTGTTAAATTCCGCAATAAATTTTCCAGCCAATTTTCTGAAAAAGCCATATCAGAATTAACGAATACAATAATGTCCCCTTGGGCATTAAATCCGCCAAAATTCCAAGCCCTATAAACACGCCTCAAATAATATTCGCTTTTATCGTCATTCTCAAAAATTAAGTGAGGCAAATTATTATCTTTTAAATAATTTTTTACTTTTTCCGTAGCATCATTGGCAATAAATAAAAATTCTGCGTCCTTTGTATATTTATTAAAAGAATTCCAAACAAAATTGATATACCCTATTGATTGGTAAATAAGACACACAACCGTAATATTAAACATTGACAAAGGAAACCAATCTTGTTTAAAGACCATCGTTCTAAGACTTTTTTCTTCTTTAAATCTATCTAATAGATATCCGCTTTGTTCCCACTTCTTGTACATTTGATATTTATCTTCTATTGCTTCTGGAGACGAAAACCCAAAATGAACTAATTTGATATCTGTCCTCTTTATATTATTTAATCCCATCGGATATTGCGGCAAATGCAAGCCTTCTTTCAGGTCAAATCTTAAAGCTCCATTATTCTTCCATAAACAGACTTTTGTAACTCCTCCCCAAAATTCATCAACGCGATAATGTTCTTTATCTCGCCAAAGATTATATTCTCGGAAAGAAAAACCGTCTATTCCCCTTTTTTCTCCTTCTAAAACCAAACAATCCAGTCAGGATTGAGCTTAAGGGTAAAAATAAGCATTTTTTGTTTTGTGAAAAGTTCGTTCTTGAAATTATTCGGCTCATATAAAATATGTTTTGTAAATCTTCGCGCGATCCCCGCGCTTTTATCTGAAGATTCACAATCGCAAACCACAATATCATCACAAAACCTTTGTAAATGTTTCAATACCCTTTCTAAATTTCCATTATCCGCCTCATTATGAATTTTTAAAAAACCAATTAATCTAATTTTCTTTGCCTCGTCAAGTAAAAATGAGTCTTTCGTACTAATCGGACGGCTAAAAGCGTTTGGTATTTTCTTAAAATTAAACCACGCCAAAAGAATATTTTTTTGGAGTTTAGTCGGCAATTTAGAAATTAATTTTTTGAGAATGGTTTTCAAAAAATTTATCATTATAGATTGTAGGCCTGTTTTACGCGCCAATCATCTTTTATCATTCCTAAATTCCTAGATTTTTTGAAATAATCGCTCTCAATCTTTTTCATCAAGTCATTAACCGTTCTTTCGCTTGGACTGCCTCCTTCTGGATTCAA
>JAPLYH010000021.1 GCA_026395615.1 Candidatus Parcubacteria bacterium
TCTTCTAAA
Source organism: Candidatus Parcubacteria bacterium (assembly GCA_026395615.1). GTDB lineage: Bacteria > Patescibacteriota > Minisyncoccia > Minisyncoccales > PEYH01 > PEYH01. Next base: position 10 of record JAPLYH010000021.1, read on the forward strand.
AGCTCACTATTCCGAGAATAATCTATTTTATGTTCTATTCCTGAAAGTTTCAAATCTCCATCAAGCCCGGATTCTTCTTTCAGTTCTCTTTTCGCAGTTTCTAAAACCGTCTCTCCCCATTTTATTTTCCCGGAGATAAAACCAAAAAAGCCATAATACGGTTGCTTCAAGCGCTGTTGCATCAAATATTGTTTCTGGTTATCTTTAGTACAAACAACTACTACTCCTAGCTTTGCCTGCCTTTCTATTTTTGTTTTTCCAGAATCAACGTCTAGTCTATTGGCATATTCCTTGCCAATAATAGTAAGAGAGTATAGTCCATCATCATCTTTTGCTATCAACTTTTCTTCTAATAATCTGTTTATGTGAAAAGAAAAATGGTCATTAGATATATTATTGATATTCAATTCTGAAAACCTCAGTTTTTCACTGAATAAAAGTTGTTTTAAAATTTCGTGTTGGATATCGTGCATCATAAATAAGAATTTAATTTTCTTTTATGCTAGTAAGTAATCAAAATATTGTCTAGTGAAGTTGACTTCACTAAATTCAAAAAGATTATCATTAGAACTCTTTGAATGTTTTTGTTTAATTTCTCGGCTACTTGATTATTTCAAAGTTATGATAATGGCACCAATAATCATAAAAATAGCGCCTATAACCGTTTTCAAGCCGAGATATTCGCCGAGAAAAAGAGCTGCGAGGATTATAACAAAAACAAAACTAAGACGGTCTATAGCTACAACTTTTGTCGCTAAACCGGTTTTCAAGGCTAAAAAATAAAAAAGCCAAGAAAGCGCGCCAGCTATACCGGCTAAAATAATCAGTAGCCAATCCTTAGAATTAAATGATTTCAAAGAAAAACCCTGAAATTTTTTCAGAAAAAAACTAACCAAAATTAAAAAGACGGCCATAATAATAGACCTGATAGTAGTGGCTAGAGTAGAGTCAATACTCTTCAACCCCATCTTCGCAAAAATCGCTACTAAAGCCGCTGTTATCGCTGAAAGAAAAGCAAAGATTAACCAAATCATAATTATTTTAACGAGTAATAATTATCACCTGCAAAAATCATCTGCCCAGATTCTATATCTTCATCTCTTACAGAAAGTATTGGAACAATTCTACTTATCATTACCTCAAAATTAAACCCACCATTTACTGCTTCCAAAAAGGTTTTTCCATGAGTCCATAAATAAAGAAATTTTTCCGGCGCAAGAAGGACAAAATTATTTCCTCCTTTCGCTCCATTAACTACTTTAGCTCCTAAATCCAACCATATCTCCTCATTCTCTCCGCCATAACAAAGGGTTTGGTAAACATAACCTAAATTAAGAGGTTTCTGAGATATATCATAACTCATATATTTAAAAGAATATCTATTATCTTCCCCTCGTCATTAAGGGAAACTAGAGTTTCTTTAAAATTATTGTAAGATGCTTTTTCATCAGTAAGTATTACCACTTTCCCATATCCTTTAGCTGCACTTTTAAAACGTCCGGCAAGATAATCCTCACCATAACTATCAATCACCTCCGCCAAGTTTTTACCATTTAAATCTCTTTTATTGACTTTAAATATAAAAGAGAAAAAAATATCGGCTAAATTTTTATATTTTTCATAATATTTCTCCATTTCACTTGACACGCCGAAATCATTTTCGATTACAATCAAAAGCGTCCTCTCTCTCAGGCTTGTAGCAAATTTTACTTCAGCTAAAAGATTATTCAAGCGCCAAAAAAATGCTCCTCCAACCAAAAAAACCAAAATAACAATTAAAATAATTTTCCGTTTATTTTTCCAAGGAGAAATAAGTTTCATATCCTGCTATTTTACCAAGAAATCGCCTAGTTTACTATTTTCTTAGTTCGCTTTTATAGACTTCACTCCTTCCCCCATCTCCATCTTTTAACACCGAATAAGAAGGAACCTCAAAAACCTCTAATCTTGAATCAAGAAAATCGGAAAAAACAAGAAGTTTGCCATCCGGCGAAACATCAAGGGCAGTCGGCTGATTTCCGCCAATAATTGCATCAAGCATTGTCCCGTTTTCTGTATCAAAAAGAAGAACCGACCCCCATTCCGGGCCTGGAATATAATAATTGCCGGATGAATTGTTTATACCCCGACAGGAAACAAAAAGAATTTTTTTATCTGGACTAAGAACAATTGTATTAGGGTTATGATCTGTATTAACAAATTTTTTAACCTCGTCATTTTTCAAAAAAACTTGGAAAATAGCGCTTTTCCCCATATCCGAGATATAAAGCACCTCCTTTTCTTCATCAGCCGCAATACCTCTCATCGCTCCACCACTTTTATAAATAACCTTTCCCTTGCCTGTTTTTAAATCAATTTTTTCAATCTCGCCCTTATCAAAACCAGCCACATAAAGATAATTTCCATCTTTTGTCGCGTAAAGTCCGCGCGGAGTTTTTATGGTGGGTATCCGACGAATCAATTTTCCCTCTTCAAGATTAATCTCTGAAACATCATTCCCTGACCAATTAGAAGCAAAGAGGGTTTTTCCATCTGCAGAAAGCTCTAAAATTTTTGTCCAAGCGCTTCCTGTATTAAAAACTCGTAAAACCTTTTTTGAATTTTTATCAATTTCAAAAACTTGAGCCGTTTCCATCTGGCTAACATAAGCTTTATTGCCATCAAGAGAAAATATTATTTCAACGCCTCCTCCATCAGCCAAATTGATATCTGCTACTTTATCGCCAGTCAAAGAATCGAAAATACTAACGCCTCTTTTTTTATTCAAAAGCAATGTCGTCCAAATTTCCTTGCCATCAGCAGTAAAAACTGTCGCTTTTGGCGAAGGCACGGATACAATATTAAAAAGATGATGCACAAGCTGACCCACTGGGTCAATAAGTATAGATATTTTTTTAGTTTGCTGAATATTATCTGTTGATGGTTTTATGGCCGGCTGAGAATTGTCAACAAGCTCTGTTTCTGAACTTGTTGAATCAACGATTCCCAATTCTTCTGGATTAACAATTGTTTTGTTTATCGCTGCTTCATCTAATATCATTGCTTTATCAAAATTAAAACTTTTATTATTTAAAATTAAACCGTAAAAAATACAAAAAATAATTGCAATTCCAATAATCACATTGTAAATTACCCAAATCTTTTTGCCTTTTATATCCATACTCTTTTACTTTACCAAAAAACCCTTTATTTACAAGGGTTTTTGGAATTTTGGTGACCGAAGGGACTCGAACCCTCAGCCTTCTCGGCCACAGCGAGACGCTCTAACCAGTTGAGCTACGGCCACCGTGTGCCCTCGATAGGAATCGGACCTATATCTAGGCCTTAGAAGGGCCCTATTCTATCCATTGAACTACGAGGGCTAACGTTCGCACTATACAATTTCACACTATACAATAAAATCTATCTTAAATCAACAAAAAATCCGCCGGGGCGGTTAATTAAAATAATATAAAAAATTGTAACCGATTATTTTTTTTCTTCTATATTTTTATGGAAAAACGGGTTGAAATAAATTTTTGAATCAGCATTATCAAAATTCACCTTCCTCTGCCGATAATTATCAAGAAATTGTTGATATAGTTTACTATCTAAGCTAATTTCCTGCGGTTTTGCTTCTGGATTGTGAGTAATTACTAAAAATCCATAATAATAAAAAATTACGCCTCCTATGAACAGGGATATAAAAAATAAAGTTAAAAAACTTATAAACGCTCTTTGCCCTAAAAACCATAATATTCTCCTTAAGGCTTTCCTGATTTTCTCTGTGTTTATTTTAATATTAATTTTGGGCATACGCTTCTATTAATGAATTAATCTCAACATAATCTCCTACCGAAGATTGTACTTTCTGGTTCGTACTTTCCTCTATGTTTGATATGTCAAAACTGGTCTCTTTGATTAACCATCTGCTGTTTTCCATTTTTTCAAGAAAACTCATTATATCAATAAATTTACCCTTTCCTTCAATCCTAAAACTCATAAAATCCCATTGTCCATTATCGCTTTTATGAAAATCAATCGGAGAAATTTTTAAAACAAGATTTAAATTCAATGCTTCTTCTTTGAAAAAATTAATAAAGCTAACCGGAATTTCTGGGTCAATTAAAGATTCTTTCTGAAGCAAATCATCCATTTGGGAAAGACCCTCTTCATAAAACTTAAAATTATTTTCAAAATTCTCAAAGCTTTGCGACAAATATTCAATAGATGCTAATTCTTGCCGTCGAAGCGCCAATTCTTCCGAACTAGACACTATTGCCCTTAAAGATGGGGAAATGCAAAATAAAAACAATAAAAACGTCACAAGAATTATAGAGAATATTGATATATATAATTGTTGCTTATAATTCATTTTGCTAATTTAAAGCTCACTCTAAAGGTTATATTATTTGGCTCAAGCCAATCTGGCAGAACAAAATTAACATCTTTAAAATCCTCTTGGCTCCTCATTCTCTCCCGAAACTGATAAATCGAATCTATTGTCGGGGCATAACAAGTAAAATTTATCTGCGAATTATCTGCTTGATACGAAAATCTTTCCAAATACATATTTTCAAGGAGTAATTGAGATATTCTTTCTAAAAAGTCGGTCATCGGGAACTGATTCTGATAAAAATTATTCAATCCCAATAGTGTAGAATTAACAGATTCTATTTTCCCTTGAAGGATATTAACTTTAATATTTTTCTCTTTTGCTTCGTTTACTAAAACATCTTGGATTTTTATTTGGTTGGCAATATAAAATTTTATAGATAGAAGTATAAAAACAAAACACAAAACCGAGGCAATTATCAAAATCCCTAAAATCCAAATTAATTTAAGTTGTTTTTCCTGTCTGCGCTTTATTTTCTCAATTGGCGGCAATAAATTAATCATAAAGATCTTTTTTATATCCTCTCAAAGCAAGCCCTATCGCTGTGGCAAAAGTAATTAATTCATCTTTGGATAAATCTTTGTTTAATTTCTCTTCCCAGGGAAGATTCGCCAAAGGATTGGCCCTCTGGACAATAAGTCCGGTTTTCTGGGATATATAACTGGCTAATCCCTTAATTTTTACTCCTCCTCCGCAGAAAATAAGTGTCTTGACTCTTCCAACAGGATTATTTGTTTCTTTCTGAGAAGAATGGGTCTGATAATAATCAATATGTTTATCAATCTCTTTTATAAAATCATCTATGGAAGGACGAATTGCTTCAAAAATTCTTTTTGCTCTATTTCCTTTTTGTTGAAAACCGTACAATGACAGAGCCTTATGAGCTTCTTCTAAGCTTATTCCTAATTCTTTAGATATTACTGACTTTAAACTGTTAGTAGAAAATGGAATAAATGAAGTAAAGCGTAAAGAATCCCCGGCATAAACACTAAAATTAGTGGAAGTTGCCCCCATATCTGCGATAAAAACCGGTTTATCGGTATATCCGCCTTTTATCAAAGCTCTTGCTGTGGCTTGAGATTCAGTTTCCATTGCAACTGGTATTAGCCCTGCATTATAAATTGCCGTTATATACGGATCAATGGTTTTTTTAGGCAAAGCAGCCAACAGCACTTCCACATAATCCTTTTCACGACCGATTGGATTAACAATTTGTGAATCTAAATAAACCTTATCAATTGAAAATGGAATGTAATTTTCCGCCTCAAAAAGAACCGCCTCTTTTATTTCATATTTTGTCATTGACGGCATTCTTAATAAACGAATAAACGATTTCTCTTCTGGCAAAGAGATAATCACTTGTCTTGTGTCCAATCCTTTAAGTTTTTCAGCTACTTTTTTAATAAAGTCCGCGAGTTTTTCCACATCCTTTACCTCTCCACCCTGAATTATGCCTTCCGGTAAAAGAGTTCCTTTAAATGCTCCCAACCTTAAATGCCCCCTGTGTTTTTTTAAGGAAACTGCTTTTAAAGATAAATCAGATATATCTAATCCGAAGGTTCCGGGATCTAAATTAAGTATGTCAAATTTCATTGTATTTCTTCCCAATTTTTATAACTAAATTCCTCTGAAATGGATGGTAAAAATGGCGGGGGATCAAAGCTCATTGTCGGATCATAAATATTTTGCCTCTCTTTATATCCCGATACCCAGACGCTTCCAGATGTCCATTTTGTTCCTTCTCTGCCCTTACTCACAATAGATCCAAAAATATTCAACTGTTGTTTTTTAGCATAACTAGGATATGTATATGAAGAATAATAATTTCTTCCAAAATGACCATCCTGAGCTATAAATACTCCTTGTAAATCCAAATAATCTGGTGAGTCAGGGGCAATCAAAACATTGTTTTGCCCAATTACTACCAAGCTATCAGAATTATCCGGATTTTGATATACAATATTATCTTTTAACCAAACATCCCTTGTTGCTCCCGGAGTAATAAGATCCGCCGCTCCAATCGTCATCTTGCCGCTTACCGTTCCTTGAAGCCACACATTATCCTCTATAAATACTAATCCGCAATCGCTTAGATTATAATTAACAGCCGCTGATTCACTATTAATAATTGAATTTTCCCAAAAATATCCTAAATCCGTATCATAAGTATACACCTTGCTTATTCCTAAAACTTTTTTTACCGATAATTGTCTTTGATTGATTATAACATGATAACCATAAGCGTTTGAAGGAGGAAGATATAAGCCCTTACCATCTCCTCCTAAGGGAAGCGGTAGAGTAAGGTGTTTTATTGTGCCTAAATCAATGGTAATTCCTTCAAAATCAAAATGAGAAACTCCTATGCGAAAAAGATTCTCATTGCCATTTGCAGTAGTAAACACTCCTGGACAAACACATCCTTGAGATTGGACATAAGAACAAGGTTGGGAGCAAGAAGAACAGCCATAGGAATCCGTACAAACCCATTGCTCTTGCTCGGAGCTTACAAAAGAATTATTCTGGCCATCCATGCGAATCCCTCCATTAGAATGATACGGCCCCATAATAATTCTGTCATCTCCTGCCCAAACATTATGATCAAGAATATAAGAATACTCGGCAACCGTTGGTTTTATATAATGAACTCTTATCGTTCGGTCCGCATCCGGAAATTGATTTGTCCACCCCGTAGATGTGACCTGGATTGAAGTGGTAATACCACAGGGCCTTTCCTCTACAACACCTAATCTATATTTTCCGATTACTCCTATGCCTGGCAAACTAAATTCATATTCGCACGGAGCACAAGAATCGCAATCTGAAGGAGGACAACCTATCTCAATCCCTCCGAAAAGCTCCTGTTCTTTATGTATTAAATACCATCTGTATCTGTTTAATCCGGCCTCTGCTATATGAAGAGATTGTTCATATGCTAATTCATATTTTGCCTGTTTAAGTTGTCCTAAAATAAAACCTAATAGGGCGACCAATAATACTAAAAACACTGAGCCGAAAATCAAAATGTAGGTAATAATAAATCCTTTTTTATTATTCATCATTTAGAATTAGATTTCTTAATTGAACCTTGCTCTCTAAATAATAATCATCTGGCGTACGGATGGTTTCGACATTTACAATCAACATCATTTTTATCATTTTAGTTTTTTCTATCCTTTCTGCTAAATTAGTAATTTCCTGTCCATCTTTATCAAAATATTTAAAAACACTTTTCTGGGGACTTCCAATTTGATTTTGAATATAATGAGATAAGATTGTTACTTTCTCTTGAGCTATAGGATATTCAGGAATCTCACCAATTGGTTCAATCACTCCTCTTTTAAATTCTTTATCAACTCCTGCTTCTGTTGCTTTCCAATTTAACCGAAATTGGGCAATCATAGAAAAGTTACCCGGAGAACAAATATCATTAACTTGACTGCTGGCATCTGCTGTTAGTTGCAAATAATTATCTCCGGCTTGGTTTATAACATTAAAATTAGCAACGCCATTCCAGGTTGCGGAACAATCTTCACAAGATGTTCCAGTACAAAGAGTTCCTAACGAAGTTCCATCGGCATAAATATCGGCTGTCTCGCTAGATAATCCGAAATCTCCCTTAAGCCCAATCTGAACACTCGCTTCATTTAATGTTCCGTTAAAAAAATTAGAGAAAACCACTGAACAAGTCCCTCCATCAATATATGAAGTGCATTCTTTTGTTTGTTGATAATCCGAAGTTCCCCCTAAGAAATATCTCACTCGTTCTATATCCCCATCCTTATCTACATCGCTAAAAAATATCAATTCATTATCTTGGGTAGACAATAAAACATATGACCCATCTTCTCCTGTAACCGCTTCTCTAATTTCTTTTATCATTGTTTTTAACCCCCGTCTGGCTTCATTGGTTGCGTATGCTTGATGCCACGCATAACTATCTACCCGATAAATAGCTGGAATAATGGAAAATAAGCCCGTAATTATTACGCTTAAAATCAATACAGCTACTATGGTTTCTATTAATGTAAATCCTTCATTCATATCTTTCTAAATCCACTTCTTTATAATTATTCCCGGAAACAGATAATGGAATATTTCGCTCGTAATAATTTTGCGCCCGAATATTCAATGTATAATTTGAACTATTTTGCAATGGTAAAAACAATGCTTCTCCCAAGCCATCTGTGGTTAAACTAACGTCATAGCCGAGCCCCTGATTAAAAAGTCTCACCCCGGCCCCAAAAACAGGTTCTAAGTTAGAAACGTCCTTAACCTTAACAAGTAAAGAGTTATCCGATTCTAAATATAGGGTATAACTGGTGCTTGTCCCCGATAAAAGATTAAAAGGTATCGGACTTAAACTATTATTAAGATTAAGGGCTCCGCCGTTCCTTATAAAATTTGAGAAATAATAATTATCTGTTTCTAACCCGGACATTACTTTATGTCCTGAAGAATCAGATGAAAAATTTTTAGAATATTTATAAATCGAATTTTCATTAACATCAGTTCCTACTATTTTATCGCCTCTTATATTAAAACTGACGTTGGAAATGGCTGTCTCCTGTCCATTTTTCCAAGAGACTCTCCATTCGTATAAAAGAGGGGTCTTCGTAATATCATTAGTTGAAAGACTTGCTCTTATTTTTAATTCTTTATATTTATTAATATTTAATTGACTTAAATCAACAGGGGAAACGCCAAATCCTTCACTATTACCCGGTAAATCACTATCAGAAATTAGGAACCAAGAACTACTAGTAGCATAGAATACTTTATAGGTTATATTTGTATCTATTTCCTTTAAATCTGACCACTCAAATTTGTACCATTCTGTAATCTGGCTTGGGATTATAGAATTTGATTCAATATGGCCAGAACTGAAATAACTTACAGGAGAACTGGTTGCAAGGCTTATTTCTCCGTTATTTAAATAAATATTTTCGGATTCAGAAATCTTGCTTTGATTTAAAAAAGAGTCAAAAAAACTATCACCATTCCAAGTAAGAGCGGTTTTTATATCTAAATTACTTGAGGGATCAATAATAAAAGTAATTGGATAAAGTTCTCCCTCGGTAATTGTGGGATTTTTTCTGCTTGGAGTAGAAATTACAGACCCATTATATATATCTCCGGAACGAAACGTTTCTACAAGAGGATAACCACTTTTTAATACACTTATCTTATAATCGTCTGGCTCTAAAGATTTATCCAATATTAAAACTCGGATTCCCGGATTATTTGTATCTGTGCCATAACATTGATCTAAATCATATCCTTCGTTTTTTATATTAATAGAGTCGGTTGGACAAGGAGATAATTGATCGCCGCTTAAAATTTCTATCGGTTGACCCGAACTGTCGCTCAAAGAAATTCTTAAAGCTCCCTTTCCTTCTCCTGTTTCCAGTGTCCCAGAAGCTGCATAAGAACTCAGAATCGCTTCTCCTCCAAAAAAACTCTGCCACGATACTCTTACTTTTATCTTTTTATAATCATTCGGGGCAGTATCTGGTAGAACCGCTCCTCCCGAACAATCTAATCCTTCAATAGTTCCGTCTGCGCAATCGTCAAAATCTTCAACCAACATTTCTACATCATAATTTACTCCATTAATAGTTATATTTTCTTGATTTGTCACAATTTCAGAAAAATTTAATCCTCTCATTTCTTCTATCTTTTGAGACGCCAAATAAACGGCTTGCGTTTTGGCTTTGGATTGCGCCACCACCTTAATTACTAACTGAAAACCGCCAAAAATTCCTAAAAAAACAATAGAAATTAAAAGGGTTGCGACAAGTACCTCTATTAATGTAAATCCCTTTTTCACCGGACGATTAAAAAATATAGGATTAATCCCTTGTTTCTTTTTCCTCATTTTAATTTAATTTTGGACTCTCTTTATAGTCCTGACATTATTGAATAAATCGGCTGAACCATTGCAATGGCAAAAAAAGCGACTACTATCCCGACAAAAAGCAAAAGAGCTGGTTCTATAATAGAAGACAAGTTCTTGGTGATGTTATTAACCTGTTCTTCAAAAAAATTTGCCAGTTTTGCAAGCATTCCGGATGTCTCACCTGTTTCTTCGCCTACTTGAAGCATTTGTAAAAAAAGATTGGAATAAAGATTTGGGAATTTAGACATTGCTGCAGAGAGTCGCTCTCCTTTTTGGACCATTCCAGCCGTTTCCTTCAGTGCTTCTTTAAAAAAAACATTACTAACCGCCCCGGAAGATATGTCTAGCGCCGTTACTATAGGGACTCCTCCTTGAATTAATGCGCTAAGAGTCAAAGACGTATATGCGCAATTTATTTTTTTAACTAATCCCGATATCACAGGAATTCGCAATAATAATGCATCGAATCGTCTTTTACCGGTTTTATTTCTTATAATATACGCTACTCCAAAAGCCAATATCAGTAATATCAAAATAACGATATACCATCTATAAACTAAAAAATTACCAAGATTAATTACAAATGATGTCGTAGGAGGAAGTTTTACTTCCAATTCTTTAAAAGTTTTACTAAGCTCCGGAACGACTTTTACCAACATAACAATACCTATAGCAACCATTACTGTTATGATTACTAATGGATAAACCATAGCTCCTTTTACCTTTGACCTCAATTGATAAACTCTTTCAAGCTGCGATGCTAAAATATCAAGAATTTCTTCCATTTTACCTGTTTTTTCTCCGACTCGAATCATGCTGTGATATATTTCCGGGAAAACTCGCGGATACTTCTCTAAAGCATCGGAAAATGCTGTCCCTTTTATAATCTCATCCTTGATCTCGGTTAAAACTTTTTTAAAATACTTATTCTTCGCTTGAGCGCTAAGAATTTCTATAGCTCTCGGAAGGGGAACACCGGCGCTGATCATTACCTGTAAATTACGCGTAGCCATCAATTTTTCAGTCAAAGAAACATATTTTAAACCTAAAGAAAATCTCTTTTTCTTTTTTAACTCCTTTGTTAACTCTGCGGAAACCGTCTTGCTTAAGCAAGCTGGCTAATTCTTTTTTATTTTTCGCATCCGCCAGTCCCTTTCTATTCTTCCCGTCAAATGACTTGGCTACATACGAATAAGTAGGCATAAATTTTTATTATTCCATTATAACTCTCAGGACTTCCTCAATCGTAGTAATGCCCTGGGTTGCCTTAACTAAACCATCTTCTACCATTGTTCTCATTCCTTCTTTAATGGCTTGCTCTTTTATTTTTTCAGAAAACACACCCACATCAATTAATTTTTTTATTGACTCTGTTATTGGCAAAACTTCAAAAATTCCGCTTCTACCGCGATATCCTTCCGGGCATGATTTACTTTTCTTGGGGCGATAAAAAGATAGGTCCGAAAATTTCTTATTTGCTTTTATAATTTTGTCTTCTCTCAGGGCATTCAAAACTCTTTCGCAATCACAATGTTTAGACAAAGTTTTCATAGCCACTTGGCTGGGGACATATTCCTCTTTAGGATCGCATAATTTTCTTACCAATCGCTGGGCCAAAACAACATTAAGAGTTGAAGCAATCAAAAATGGCTCTATCTTCATATCTACCAAGCGAGGGATTGCTCCAGCTGCGTCATTAGTATGAAGTGTTGATAAAACTAAATGTCCAGTAAGAGCGGCGTTTATGGCCAATGATGCTGTTTCATTATCACGAATTTCTCCAACCATTATTATGTCCGGATCCTGTCTTAATAAAGAACGAAGTCCGCTGGAAAAAGTAAGTCCTATTTTCGGCATAACTTGGGTTTGATTGATTCTTGGCATCCTATATTCAATTGGATCTTCTACGGTGCAGATATTAATTTCCGGCGTATTCAACATCTCTAAAATTGAATACAAGGTCGTAGTTTTTCCGGAACCAGTGGGTCCGGTTACTAAAATCATCCCTGTAGGCCTCCTAATGGCTGATTGGACATATTCTAACGCTTCTCCCGCGACGCCCAATTCCTCTAAAGAATAACCTTTTGCTCCTTCTGCCAACAAACGCATTACGACTTTTTCTCCAGTCAAAACAGGAAGAACCGAAACCCTAACTGAATATTTGTCATCATTGCTTTTAAATTTAAAACGCCCATCTTGAGGTAATCTATGTTCATCTAATTTAAGATTTGATAGTACTTTTATTCTTGCCACTATACCTGGAGCGATTTGCTTCGGCAAAGTCATTGCATCATGCAAAATTCCGTCAATCCTATAACGAACCAACACCTCTTTTTCTGTTGGCTCTATATGAATATCCGAGGCCCTGTCTAGAACTGCGTGCTTTAAAAGAGTGTCCACTATCCTTATAACAGGCAATTCTTCTGCTACTTTCTTAAGATTTTGACCCTCCTTATCGCTCAAAATTCGTTTCAAAGGAATCATTTTCACGCCATCGGCATCTTTTTTGATAAGATCTTGAAACTCTGCCCTCAAAGTTTTTCTATATTGGGCCAAAACACCCTTTATCCCTTCTGGTGAAGTTAGACGAGGTAAAATTTTTAAATTAGATTTCTTTTTTATAAACTCTATTGTTTGCAAATCATCCGGGTCTATCATCGCCACCTCTAAATTATTTTTATCCTTTCTAAAGGCGACTATATTATTAGAACGAGCAATAGGCTCGGGAATAATTTCTAAAATATCTCCCGGAACTATGGTTTGTTCTAAACTGATAAACGGTATTCCAAGAACATACGCTTTAAGTCGGGCTAAATCCTCGGGGGAAATAAAGCTATGTGAAACTAAAACATCTTCCAATTCTTGTTTATTGGTTTTTGCTATCTCTTCAATCTTCTTGAGCTGTTCTTCGGTAACTAAATCAGCATCTAAAATAAATGATTTTAACTTTTTGACATCAATTTTCATAAAAAGAGAAGTAAAAATATAATCTAGGAACTTTTTTTCAATAGCTGTTCAACTTTTTCTATAACCTCATTTAAACTATAATTTGCTTTTATCAGATAAGTAGTTGCTCCGAGTTCTATGGCTTTTTCCACCTCTCCCACATTCTCAAGATTGGTCAAAATCATCACAGGAATATGTTCAGTGACTTCGTCTTCCCTTAATTCTTTCAACACATCCAGTCCATGCTTTTTGGGCAGAATCAGGTCCAAAAGAATTAGGTCGGGTTTTCCGCTTTTAGCCAAACGCACTCCCATCTCTCCATCTGTCGCTGCCTGCACATCATACCCCTTAGAGCGCAATGACTCTCCGAGAGTTTTTTGAATCGCTACTTCATCTTCTATAAATAAAATTTTGCTCATAATGATTATTAATTATTAATTATTGGTTAGTTAAAACTTATTATCCTGTAGGCAGGGTAAAAAAGAAGGTTGTTCCTTTGTCTTGTTGGGATTTAAACCAAATTTTTCCGCCCATACCATCAAGAATCAATTTTGTAATATATAATCCTAGCCCTGTACCATAATCTTCTTCCTTAACAGCGTTTTTAGCTCGAAAAAATTTTTCAAAAATATACTTTTGATCTTCAAAAGGAATACCAATTCCTTGGTCTATAATTTTGAATTCCACTTTTGGAAACGATAACTTTATCTCAACAATTACCTTGCCTCCATTCCTGCTGTAATTTATGGCATTTCCAATAAGATTTTCCGTCACTATTTTAATCAAGGGATAACTGGCAGAAACTAGGGGAATATTTGTCTCTTCTTTTAATTCAATTGATGTATTGGATGCCGACAAAAATGTTTTATATTCTTCTATCACTCCTCTTGTTAGTCCGGCTAAAGAAAACTTGGTTTTTTTACTGTCAGCCCTGCCTTCTTCTAGGCGGGTAATAGTAAGTAAATCATCAATTAACTGCTCCATTCTTGTAGAATTTTCCTTTATAATGTCAAAATATTCCGATTCTTTGCCTGTAGATAAATTCTTTGCCACCGTAGAAAATTCTTCTGACAATAAAAACTGTGTCGCCCACCTTAAATTAGTCAGAGGAGCTCTTAATTGGTGAGATACTATATTAACAAATTCCGCTTTCATCCTATTTGCTTCTGCCAAATCTTCAAAACTACGAGTAATAGTAAATGCTATAACCAGCAATGTTATGGAAACTACAATAACAACTAAAGCAACAACTCTCGGGTCAGAAACATAATGTTCACCTATAACATAAAAAGAAACGCTGGCTACAATAATGATTATGCCCATAACCAAGAAAAGAAATTGTGGGCATTGCCATAAAGGAACCTGATACTTTTTGCACTGGGCAAAAATATTAAATTGAAAAAATTTGCTTGCCATAGGGCGCATTTTACATATTGGTACATTTTAACATATTTGAAAAAAAGTAAGAAGTGAAGCCTCCCCGGATTGAAAGCGAAACCCTGCACCGAAAGCCCGGAGATAGCTCCATTCATCCCTGCCCTTAAAGGTGGGGCTTTCTGGTGCCGGGGCAAACTCTTCACAAATGATTAATTTTCCATTAACATCATAAATACGGGGTGTGGTGTAATGGTTAACATTTTCGCTTTGGGAGCGAAAGACTCCCGGTTCAAGTCCGGGCACCCCGACCAATCAGAATTTTATCAATTTAAGTTAGATGCGGGTGTCGTATAATGGCTATTATAACTCTCTTCCAAGGAGTAGATGGCGGTTCGATTCCGCTCACCCGCTCACACAAAACTAAAAATCCGCCGTATGGCGGATTTTTAGTTTGTGGGAAAAGATTTACTTAACTAAATCTTTTAAAGCTTTGCCCGCCTTAAATCTAGGAACTTTGGCAGCTGCAATTTTGATAGCTGCACCTGTCTGTGGGTTTCTGCCTGTTCTGGCTTTTCTCTTTCCAACTAGGAATTTGCCAAAACCAGTTAAAACAACTTCTTGCCCTTTTGATAAGGCCTTTCCTATTTCGTCTAATATCACATTTAAGCATTCGCCGGCTGCTGCCTTAGAAATGCCTGCTTTTTGAGCTAAAACATCAACTAAATCTTGTTTTGTCATTTTTTTGATTTTATTAATCTTATAAATCGACCTTTGTTTTTATTACCTTTATTAGGGAACTCATTTAGCATATTCTATAACTCTCTTTTCTCTTATAACTACCACTTTTATCTCTCCTGGATATTTTAACTCTTCTGATATCCTTTTGGCAATATCTCTCGCCAATTGCTGGCTAGCTAAATCATCAATATCATCCGGCTTAACAAAAACCCTTAATTCTCTCCCTGCCTGAATAGCATAGGTTTTTTCTACTCCTTCGAAAGCATTAGCAATGTTTTCCAAGTCACCTAATCTCTTAAGATAATTTTCGAGTGTGTCTTTTCTCGCCCCAGGCCTGGCTCCGGAAATTTGATCAGATGCTTGTATTATATATGATTCAACTGTTTCGTAAGGATATTCTTCGTGATGGGACTTCATCGCATTAATAACTTCCTTTTCAACTCCAAATTTTTCCAAAATCTTAATGCCAATATCAGTATGAGAACCCTGAACTTGATGATCCATCGCTTTACCAATATCGTGCAAAAGTCCTGCCTTTCTCGCCACCCTTACATCTGCCCCTATTTCTTCAGCAAGCATTCCGCTCAAAAGAGAAACTTCTATGGAATGGAGTAAAACATTTTGACCATAACTCGTTCTAAAGCGAAGCCGGCCAAGCAATTCTACTAATTTCGGATCCAGGTCCAGTACTCCTGCTTCGTAGACAGCCGTATCTCCGGCCTGTTTTATTTGCTCAACAACTTCTTCTTCAACTTTAGCCACTATTTCTTCAATTCTTGAAGGCTGTATTCTGCCATCTTCTATTAATTTCTCCATCGCTCTTTTGGCAATATACCGTCTATAGGGATTAAATCCAGAAATAGTAATCGCTTCCGGTGTTTCATCAACTACAACTTCAATTCCTGTTGCCTTTTCAAACGCTTTAATATTCCTACCTTCTTTCCCGATAATGCGTCCTTTTATTTTATCAGAAGGAAGATTGACCGTTGTCGTGGTAGTATCCTGGGCTTGAGCCAGAGCGCATCTTTGAATGGCTAAAGCTACTATTTCTTTTGCTCTTTCCTTTAATCTATCTTCGCCATCTCTTTCTAAGTGCATCATTCTTTCCAATATTTCTTTTTGCGCTTCTTTTTCCACTCTTTCCAATAATTCCCTTTTTGCATCATCCCTATGAAGTTGGGCTATTTTTTCTAATTTACCGATTTCTTGATCTATCAGTTCCTGTAATTTTTCTTTAAGTTCTTTAATTTCTTCAGCTTTTTGATAAATCAACTTTTCCTTATTATCCAGGTCGGTAATTTTCATCTGAAGAGCGCTTTCTCTTTGCAAGATGAATCTTTCGGTTTTTAAAAGTTCTCCTTTTCTTAAATCTTCTTCTGCTCTGGCTTTTTTAATTATTTCCGAGGCCTTATTGTCTGCCTGAGATAGTATTGTGTCAACATCTTTCTTGGTTTGAGCTATTTTGTTTTGAATTTTTAGCTCTATGCTGCCCAATTGTTTTTTTGCAATTGATTGGCGCGTAAGATATCCCAAGGTTACTCCTATCCCAATGCCAACAAAGCCCACTATTAGTAGGGTAAGTTGGTTCATATATTCTGTTGGAAAACTGGCAAATCATTTTTAATATTAATTACCAAATTCCAAATTAATAATTTAATTTAACGATTCATAATTGATAATATCAGTAAAATGCTTATCTGTAAAGGAATTTCCTCTTATTGAGGTTTTTTTGTCTCTATTACAGTATCAATCAACCCATAAGTTTTCGCTTCTTCTGCTGATAGATAGAAATCTCTATCTGTATCTGTGCTAATAGTTTTTAATGGTTGTCCGGTGTGTTTCGCAAGAATCCTGCTAATTTTATCTCTTATTTTAATAATCTGTTTGGCGGTAATTTCTATAGCAGCCGCCTCTCCGCTAAC
>JAPLYH010000012.1 GCA_026395615.1 Candidatus Parcubacteria bacterium
TACCCGTGCTTATACTTTCAAATTTGGGGCAAAGGGATGAAATCGAGAGAGGATTGAAATTAGGAGCGGTTGATTTCTTGGTAAAAGCGCATTTTACGCCCGAAGAAATAGTGGAAAAAATTAAGGTTATTTTTGAAAAGAAATCGGTTCCCAGTAAAGACGAATAATTATAATAAATTATCAAAAAAAGAATTAAAGAAAGTCCTATATAGGGACTTTTCTTTGTGAATATGTTTATTCTAATTTTTGGAAAAGATACTTATGGGGCGTGGCAGAAGATTAAAGAGATAGTCGGAATTTTTGAAAAAGAAAATAAGATATCTTTATCCTTAGATTCGTTGGATAGAGAAAATATTACAATAATTGATTTGAAAAATGAATTAAGACATGGATCAATGTTTGAGACGAGGAAAATTATCGTTTTAAGAAATGTTTTTAATAAAGTAAGTTTTAGAGAAGAATTTTTAAAAGAATCAAAAAATTTAGTTAATAATAAAGATGTGGCAGTGGTTTTTTATGAAGAGGGAGATAAATCCGTAAATGCGGACTTGTTAAGATTTTTTAAGAAACATGGAGAAATTTATAAATTTGATAATCTTAAAATCGCAGAATTGAGAAAATGGGTTCAAGATGAGTTATCTTCTCAGAATATGAAAATAAAACCAGAAGCGCTTGCCCTACTGATAGATTCAACAAGTTCTGATTTATGGAGATTATCGGCAGAAATTAAAAAACTTATTGCTTATAAGGCTGATAAGAAAGTAATTGAGAAAAAAGATATAGAATCTTTAATAAATCCTAACATACAGGCAGTGGTTTTTAAAACAATAGATGCTATCGCTTCCGGAGATAAAAAAACCGCTCTTGATTTATTATATAAACATTTAGAAAATGGCGATTCTCCGTTATATCTATTCTCAATGATAATATTCCAATTCAGAAATTTATTAGTTGTTAAAGAATTGGATGATAAATCGCCCGACGTAAAAATGAAGCTTTTAAAGCCAATGCATCCTTTTGTGGCGAGGAAGAGTTCTTGGTTGGCGAATAGATTTTCCATAGAGCAATTGAAAAATATTTATCTCAAAATTTTTAAGCTGGATTTAGCGATTAAAACAGGGAAAATAAAACCAGAGATGGCTCTGGAATTATTAATCGCTGGAATTTAACTTTTTTCTACTTTAAAATTCTAGTAATACTGGATTTCTTTCTGGCAGCAGTATTTTTCTTAATAACATTCTCTTTTGCTGATTTATCTACTGCCTTATAGTATTTGGGAAGCAAATCTTTTGCTTCTTTTATTTTATTATCTTTCTTTAAAAAGAGAATCTGTTTCAATAGTGTTTTAATCGTCTTTTTATAACGCAAATTAGACGCCCTATTTCGGTGCTCTTTTCTCAATGATTTAATTGCGGATTTTGTTATAGGCATACTCTTTTTTCGGATTAAAAATATAACGTTTCTTATGATTGTCTTATGATTGGTACAATATCACACCTTATGTTTTTTTTCAACTCTAAAAGGGTAAGATGGTTGAAAATGAGCAGGAAATGGAGTAATATTAAGCAATGATTTCTTTTATCAGGGGTAAAATAAAAATAAAAAATGAGAGTTTTGTTGTAATCGAAAACAATGATATTGGTTTTAAGATTTTTGTTTCTCCGAGGACGTTGGAAAAAATAAATCTTGGAGAAATCGTAGAATTTTTCATCTTTTTCGCTGTGCGTAATGAAAAACCGGAATTGTACGGACTTTTAACAGAAGAAGAACTAAAGGTTTTTGAAATAATAGAAAAAATTTCAGGAATCGGGCCAAAAGGGGCCATGCTCATTGCTTCGCTTGGAACGTTTGAAGAATTGAAAAAAGCGGTTGAAAATCAGGATTTTGGATTTTTTTCTAAAATTAAAGGAATAGGGAAAAAGAAAATCCAAAAAATTATTTTAGAATTAGGAGGCACCTTGAGAAAACTTGATGAAAAAGAACCTTCTGATGAAAATGATGAGGCGCTTAAAGGCTTAATAGCATTGGGTTTTTCTGTAAAAGAATCAAAAAAAGCACTGGAAAGCGTGCCAGAAGATGTTAAGGATACAAGCCAGAGAGTTCAACAGGCGTTACGGCAATTTACCGCAGAAAAATGATAAAAAAGATTATAAAAAAATTCATTCCCAAATTTGTTTTAAACTGGTATTACCAGTTTTTTCCTCTATTAGGCGCCATTTTGTATCGTTTTCCATCAAAAAACATAATCGTGGTGGGAATTACGGGCACAAATGGTAAATCAACAACAGTTCAATTAATGACGGATATTTTAAAACAGGCGAACATTAGTGTTGCCTCCATGTCTTCTGTCCGTTTTCAAGTGAAAGACGATATTAGAAAAAATAAACTTAAAATGACAATGCCAGGCCGCTTTAAATTGCAAAAGTTTTTAAGGCAAGCAGTAAATAGCGGCTGTCAATATGCCATACTAGAAGTAACATCGGAAGGCATTAAACAATTCCGCCATAAATTTATTAATTTTAAAACAGTAATTTTTACCAATTTAGAAAAGGAGCACATTGAATCCCATGGCTCTTTTGAAAATTATAAACAAGCGAAAAAAAAGCTGTTCCAAGTCCCTGGCATTAAAACATCTATTATCAATTTAGATGATAGCTACGCAGATTATTTCCTGGATTCTCCCAACAAGGAAAAATGGGGATACCAATTGAAACCCAAAACCCAAAACCCAAAACCCAAAAAAAAAGAACAGATAATTAATATCGTGGAAGGAGAGGATGTCAAATTATTCGATGACCATTCTGAATTTATAGTTAAAGAACAAAAATTCAATATTCCTTTAGTGGGAGAATTCAATGTATATAATTCTTTGGCAGCTATTTGTTTTGGATTATCTCAAGGTATAAATTTAAATATTATAGCCGAGGCATTAGAAAAAACAGAAGGAGTCTCAGGTAGAATGGAGTTTGTGATCAAAGAGCCGTTTAGAGTGGTTGTTGATTATGCTCATACGCCGAGAGCCCTTGAGAATGTTTATAAAACTCTTTCTATAACGAAATCACAGAATAATGCCAAAAAGTTAATATGCGTTTTAGGTTCTTGCGGTGGGGGCAGGGACAAATGGAAAAGGCCGGTTTTTGGAAGTTTGGCAAGTCAATATTGTGATGAAATTATTTTAACTAATGAAGATCCCTATGATGAAGATCCGATTAAAATAATTGAACAAGTGGCTGGAGGAATATCAAAAGAAATAACATATAAAAAGATTTTTGATAGAAGAGAGGCAATAAGAACAGCCTTGAATATAGCTTCTTCTGGAGACACGGTGGCAATCACTGGGAAAGGAGCCGAGCCATGGATATGTGTTGCCGGAGGAAAAAAAATACCCTGGGATGACAGGCAGGTAGTCAGAGAAGAATCACCTAAGGTTTAAAGCTTGCAAAAACAAGGAATTCTGGTAGAGTTCATTCAGCGAAGGATGTTCTATAAAAAATATCGTAGATTATTAAAATATCTTTTATGAATCAAAAAATAAATAGAAGCGCCAGTAAGCATATCCGTCAAGAAAAGGCCCGTATTCGTCGGGAGGTTTCAGATTCGGTAAAAAAAGATGAAATGATTAAACAGTTATACAGTAAGTTTAATCCAGTGGTTTTAGAGAAAACCATTTCGGAAGAAAAAGCAAAAATACAAACTTCTAAAAAACCATCAAAAAAGGATTCTAAAAAGGTTTCTAAAAAATAAAATTTCAAAAAAGATGAAGATACAGGATATTTATAACTTAGCTATCCAGATGGGAATGGCGGCAGATCTTAGGGGGAAACAGGCTGTAGAGAAATTATTGGAAAA
>JAPLYH010000032.1 GCA_026395615.1 Candidatus Parcubacteria bacterium
TGGGGCAAAGAGATAGCTTCGCGCTACTTCTTTGCCCCCTTGTTTTTTAAAAGACCTTTTGGTCGTTTTTTTATATCTATATATCAAGATATTTATACATATTGAGAAAAATTGTTTTTTTTGGTACAGTAGGGAAATATGCAGAAACAATACGATTTCAAAAAACAGGAATTGAAATGGCGTAAATTCTGGGAAAAAGAGAGTTTATATAAATTTAATCCTAAAAAATCAGGTAAGATTTTTTCTATTGACACTGACCCGCCCACTTTAAGCGGAAAAATGCACATTGGCCATGTTTCTTCTTATACGCACGAAGATATTATCGCCCGTTATCACAGAATGAAAGGAGAAAATGTTTATTTCCCTTTTGGCGTTGATTGCAATGGACTACCTACGGAAAGATTGGTTGAATCAATAAATAAAATTACTCTTTTTGAAATCGGGAGGAAAAAATTTATTCAGCTTTGCCAGGGAACGATTAAAAAAGTGCTTCCTGATTTTATCGCTGGGTGGAAAAGAGTTGGAATGTCTTGCGATTTTTCAAATGTTTATTCAACTATAAGTCAGGAAGTTCAGAAAATAAGTCAAGAATATTTTTTGGAACTTTTTGAGCAAAACAGAGTGTATGAAAAAGAATCCCCTACTTTGTTTTGTCCTTTTTGTCAGACCGCTATTGCCCAGGCAGAAATGGAAGACAAGGAAAAACAAACTATTTTTAATGATATAGAATTTAAACTTGAAGATGGAAATAAAATAATTATTGCCACCACTCGCCCGGAATTATTAGCAAGCTGCGTGGCCATATTTGTTCACCCTAAAGACGCAAGATATAAAAATCTAATTGGGAAAACAGCAATTGTTCCGATTTTTGGGCAAAAGGTTAAAATTTTTTCTGATGAAAATGTTGATAAAGAAAAAGGCACAGGAATAGTAATGTGCTGTACTTTTGGCGATACAACGGATTTGGATTGGTATTTTAAATATAATCTTCCTTTAAGGGTTTCAATAACCAAGCAAGGAAAACTTAATGATTTGGCTGGAGAGTTTAAGGGATTACCGATAAAAGTAGCGAGAAAAATGATAATAGAACGATTGAAAGAAAAAGGACTGATAAAATCTCAAAAGAATATAAATCATTCTGTAAATATTCACGAAAGATGCGGAACAGAAGTGGAAATAATACCGACAAGACAGTGGTTTATTAAATATCTGGATCTAAAAGAGCAATTTTTAAAACAATCGGATAAATTGAATTGGTATCCGAAGTATATGAAGATTCGCTTGGATAATTGGATTCGCGGATTGCGTTGGGATTGGTGCGTTTCAAGACAAAGATATTTTGGCATTCCTATTCCTGTTTGGTATTGCAAAAAATGTTCAAAAATAATTTTGCCGTCAATTAAGGATTTGCCAGTTGACCCGCTTCATTCAAAACCGAGTAAAAAATGCAGTTGCGGAAGCAATGAATTTATTCCGGAAACAGATGTTCTTGATACTTGGGCAACAAGCTCTTTATCTCCGCAGATTGCTTTATCCCTGGTTAAAGACAAGAAAATCAGACAAAAGATTTTTCCCACATCTTTAAGGCCGCAAGCGCACGACATTATTAATTTTTGGTTGTTTTATACCCTATCTCGTTCATATTTGCATTTTAAAAAATTGCCCTGGAAAGATGTGTTTATTTCCGGTCATGTGCTTGATTCTAAGGGGGAAAAAATGTCCAAATCCAAAGGAAATGCCGTTGACCCGGAAGCGATACTGGAGAAATATGGAACAGATGCGGTGCGTTATTGGGCAAGCCAGGCTGGTATGGGCGATGATTTCAGGTTTAATGAAGAAGAGATCCAGCAAGGCAAAAGAACAGCTACTAAAATTTGGAATGCATCTCAATTCGCTTTAATGCATTTAAAGAATTATTCATATAAAAAAACAGATGGTAAATTATTGGAAGATGAGGATAAATGGATTTTTACAAAATTAAATCAAACTATAAAAGAATATACTGATAGAATGGATAAATATGAATATCCAAGAGCCAAAGAAATTATAGATAGTTTTTTCTGGAAAGATTTTTGCGACAATTATTTGGAAATTATCAAATCAAGAGCTTATGAACCGGAGAACAAAAATACATTAAAGGCAGTTCAGTTTACTATTTATAAAGTGGTTTTGGCTATATTAAAACTTTATGCTCCGTTTATGCCGTTTGTTACAGAAGAGGTTTATCAGGGATATTTTCAAAAAACTGAAAAAACAAAAAGCATTCATTTGACTTTATTGCCAGTAATAGAAAAAGAACTTAATTTTCCAAAGATTGTTCCTGATTTTGAATTAGTAATAGATGCCATTTCACAAATAAGAAAATATAAATCAGAAAATCGCTTATCAATGAAAGCAGAACTTGAATCTGTATCAATAAAAACAAAGGATAAGCAAAGAATAAAAAAATATTTACCCCTGATTAGTAAACTAATGTCAGTAAAAGAAATAAAGCTCGTTTAATTATCAAAATTTAAAACAAAAACGCCGATTATGATGTGGCGTTTTTGTTTTTATAACGTTGATTTTAGAGTTGAGTTGTAATAATATACAATAATGCGTGTCTGGCAAAAAACTAGGCCGGATAGGCCCGGAAAGGAAGGTGAATACCTCTCCTTGCCTCGAGGATCACCAAACTAGCCAGACATACAGAAGGGGCACTTGCTTCGCAGGTGCCCCTCGTTATTTCTGTTTTAATATTTATTTATAACCTGTAATCAATTTTCATTGCGTCCTTCACAAGCGCCAAAGTTTCTGCAGCTCGTTTCTGAGTTTTGATTCTCCCCTGCTCCAAAATTTCTTTTATTAAATTAGGTTGTTTAGCAAAATTATTTCGTTTTTCTCTAATTGGGTCTAAAAATTCATTCAACATTTTTGCCAAGTCCTTTTTACAAGCAACACATCCGATTTTACCCGCTTCGCACAGAGTTTTAACTTCTTTCGCTTTATCTGGGAAAAATGCTTGGTAATATTGATAAATATTGCAAATCTCGGGCCTGCCAGGATCATCAATACGAATTTTCTTCGGGTCAGTAATCGCTTTCATTACTTTTTCCCCCACTGTTTTTTTGTCGTCTGATAGAAAAATAGCATTACCTCTTGATTTACTCATTTTTTGTCCGTCTAACCCTGGCAAAGTAGGAGTTTGTCCCATTATTGCTTCTGGAATAGGAAATACTTTTCCGAATAAACGGTTAAATGTAGAAGCGATTTCTCTGGTAATTTCAATATGAGGCAATTGGTCCTTGCCCACAGGAACAGCATCTGCTCTTACGCATAAAATATCTGCTGCTTGCGAAACAGGATAGCTTATAAAGCCCAAACTTGCTTTTTTGGTGCCAGAGGCCCTAATCTCATCTTTTACAGTAGGATTTCTTTCTGCCCTTGCCACTGTTATGAGCATTGATAATAAAAATGTTAATTCAGCTATTTCCGGGATTTGGGATTGAATGAATATGGTTGATTTCTTCGAGTCAATGCCAACAGATAGATAATCTAAAACTATTTCCCTGATATTCTTTTCTATGCTCTCTGTTTTAGATAATTGGTCTGTCAAAACCTGATAATCAGCAATAATAAAATAAGAGTCGTATTTATCTTGAAAATCCACTCTGTTTTTAAGCGAGCCAACATAATGACCCAAATGCAAAGGTCCTGTTGGTCTATCCCCTGTTAATATTATTTTCTTTGTATTTTGCACCATATATCTTTATTTGCGTTTTTTGTGTAATCCACCTTAATATTATACCATAAGACTCTCTTTTTGTCCTTCGCCACCCGGCATCGTAATTTGTCATCGTAATTTACATCGTAATTTATATTTATTTAGTGGTGAAGAGTTTGATTTTTTGCTCTATCTTTTGCTTTATCCCTTCCACAACTGGCGTCAATATTTCATATGGCTTGATGCTATCTTTTCTTAAAGATTTTTCCAATGATTTTCTCCAGACAATTCTTGTTTCAGTATTAATATTGATTTTTGTAATCCCGTTTTTAATGGCTTTTTTTATATCTTTCTGATTTGTCGCGGAACCGCCATGTAATACCAAAAATGCAGGGATTTTCTTATGAATATCTTTTAAAAGATTAATATTCAATCGTTTTGACCCCCTATAGGTTCCATGAATATTCCCTATATTAATAGCCAAAGAATCAACGCCTGTTTCTTTAACAAATTTTTTCGCTATTCCCACATCTTCAAATCCCTTCTTTCTAATCCTAAATAGGATTTTGTGAATTACTGACCCTCCTTTTATTGATTTTATTTCGCCTTCCACCAAGCATCCTTTTCTATGAGCGTATTTTACTATTTCCTTTGTTTTTTTAATATTATCTTTTAAAGGCAATTGGGATCCGTCAAAATGAACTGAATCATAGCCCGAATCAATCGCCTTTTTTATCAATGGAATATCTTTTCCATGATCTAGATTAAGATAAATATAAGGGAAAGTCGTTCGATAGCCGTTTCTTAGAGAAATTGCTTCTGTTATGCCAAAAAAACTGATTTCTCCTTCACTTGTTCCAAGAATAACCGGGGTCTTCATTTTTCTGGCTGCTTCAACAATACCCTTTATTTGTTCAAATGACGAAAAATTAAACTGCCCTATCGCCTTCTTTGTCTTTCTACTTTCCTGGAAGCAGGTTTTTATGTTTTTAGGTTTTAATTTAGAATTCATATTTTTTAATTATAGTTTTTTTATATTTTTGATTCCTTTTTAAAAGACCTTCTTTTGCTCCCCATTCTTTTACACAATCAGCAGCATTGGCGCTTCCCAACTGAATAGCCTGGATTACATCATTATATCTGATTAAACCGGCTATCAAACCAGCGCCAAAAGCGTCCCCTGCTCCTGTTAAATCCACGGCCTTACTTTTTAGAGCTTTACCTTTATAGATAAACTTACCATCAAATCCGAATATATTATCTTCGCTTCCTGTCACAAATAATCCTTTGAAAAATGGTTTTATTGATCTAAAAATATCTTCTATTTTATGGTCTCCGAAAAGCATTTTTGTTTCCCTTTCGTTCATTAGTAAAACATCAATTTTCGGCAAGATTTTCCTAATTGATTTTTTGTAAAACTGAATTTGTTCTTTACTCGGATTAAAAGCTATCTTGATTTTATTCTTGCGAGCAAAATCAATAATCTGTTCCGTTTTCTTGGCATATTCTCCCGAAAGTGGAGCTAAATAAAACCAATTTGCCTTTAATTTTTTTAAATTGAAATCTTTCGGCAGATAACCGGACGCATTACGATAAGCTAAAATCGCCTTACCTTTTTCTTTTTTACTTAAGATAATTGAATGATTTGTTGTTTTGCCTTGTAATATATTTAAATAATCAGTTGAAATTCCATGTCCCCTTAAGTCAATAAGAGTTAAAAGCCCGGCGTAATCCTTGCCAACGCTTCCATAATAAGCGGTTTTTAATCCTTGCAAAACAAAAGTAGCAGCAGTATTAGTTCCTCCTCCTCCAGTGCGGATTATTAAATCATCAATTTCGTTTTTATCGCCCAATGCAAAACAAAGTTTTTTATCAAAAAATTCTTTTGAAAAAACAAATATATCTTGGCTGGCTGAACCAAATGTTATTACGTCATAATTTTTCATAAATAATCTTGACATTTATTTGATATTTATTTTTTATTATGTTTATTTCCCTTTTCCTTTTTTAGAACCACCTTCTTTTGATTTCAAATTTACTAAGGTTTTAACTACTGCGTCCGGACTTAACGACATCGATTCAATTCCCTCTTTTGCCAAAAACTCGGCAAAATCAGGAAAGGTGGAAGGCGCTTCACCGCAAATGCCAACATATTTTTTTCTTGCCAAGCACTTTCTTATTACAATTCTTAATGATTCTTTTACTGCTTCGTTTCTTTCATCTGCGATATGGGCAATCTGACCATTATCTCTGTCAATTCCTAATGTGAGCTGAGCCAAATCATTAGAACCAATGCTCATACCGTCAAATATATCCAAAAATTTATCTGCCAAAATAACATTGGAAGGTATTTCACACATAACATGGATTTTTAATCCGTCTTGTTTTTGCTTTAGCCCAAATTTTTCAATCAATTCAATTACTTTCGCTCCTTCTTCCGGAGTTCTGCAAAACGGAACCATAACAGAAACATTTTTTAATCCAAACACATCTCTTACTCTTTTAATAGCTTCGCATTCCATTTTAAAAGCAGGAATATATCTTTCATCATAATAACGGGACGCGCCTCGCCAGCCGATCATCGGGTTTTCTTCAACTGGCTCATATTGCTGTCCGCCTATTAATTGAGCATATTCATTCGTTTTAAAATCAGAGAATCTGACTATAACTTCTTCGGGATAAAAAGCAGCAGCGATTTGAGCTATTCCCTCAGCTAATTCTTTTATAAAATATTCCTTTTTGTCTTTATGCTCAACTGTTATTTCCTCAATTTGCTTTTTAAGACGAGCATCTTTTATTTTATCAAAATGATAAAGAGCAAGAGGATGACATTTTATTTTCTGGGCAATAATAAATTCCTCACGAGCCAAACCAACTCCTTTTACCGGTAAGAAAGAGGTCTTGAATGCTAACTCCGGAGCACCGATATTAACGCTGATCTTTATTTTTGAGCTGGGAATCTTTTTAAGATTATAGTTTTTAACTTCATAGGGGACTTTGCCGGCGAAGATTCTTCCTTTTTGTCCTTGTGTGCAATCAACAGTTATGTATTGTCCGGTTTTTAAAATCTTGGTCGCTTTTTCAGTGCCAACAATACAAGGAATTCCCAATTCCCTGCTTACAATCGCAGCATGAGCGGTTTTTGAACCCTCATCCGTAACAATAGCTGAAGCCATTTGCATAATCGGAACCCAATCAGGGTCGGTCATTTTCGTAACTAATACTTCTCCCTTTTTAAATTCATTCATTTTTTTCACATCTGAAACGATCCGCACTTTGCCTTCTCCTATTTTATCGCCTACGGCAATTCCTTTTAATATCGGTTCTGCTTTAGTATTAATAGAATATTCGGTATAAACAGTTTTTCTTTCGGACCTATGAATTGTTTCCGGTCTTGATTGAACAATGAAAAGTTTCCCTGTTTTGCCATCTTTTGCCCACTCCAAATCTTGGGGCATCCATTTTTTATTTAATCCGGAATAATAATCTTCAATTTTACAAGCCCATTTTGCCAAAATTAAAATATCAGCATCAGATATTGAAAATTTTAATTGTTGTTCTTGTTTTACTGGAACTTCTTTCAAGCCGCCTTTAGTGTCATAGATAAGTTTTTTTGTTTTTCTGCCAAGATTTTTAACAATAATTGATTTATATCCTTGTTTAAGAGTTGGTTTGAATACAAAAAATTCATCAGGAGTAATTTTTCCTTTCACAATCATTTCTCCAACGCCCCAAATAGAGTTTATTAAAACAACATTAGGGAATCCTGTTTCCGTATCTAGGGTAAACATTATGCCAGATGAACCAATGCCAGAATTCACCATTTTTTGAACCCCAACAGACAAGGCAATTTGTAAATGGTCAAACCCTTTTTCTTGCCTATAAGCGATAGCTCTATCTGTGAAAAGAGATGATATGCATTTTTTAACCGCTATTAAAACTTCTTGTTCGCCTTTGATATTTAAATATGTTTCCTGCTGTCCGGCGAAACTCGCTGTAGGCAAATCTTCTGCTGTTGCGGAACTGCGAATTGCCACGATTACATCTCTTTCTTTATAAATTTGGCAAAGCTTTTTATAATATTTAACGATTTTTCTTTCCAATTTTTTAGGCATATCTGCCTTTAAAATCAAATCTCTTGATTTTTTGCCTGTTTCTTGCAAACTATTTATGTCATTAGGTTTGAAATTTTTAAAAATATCTTTCAATTGGTCATAAACACCTGATTCTTTAAGAAAATAAAAATAAGCGTGAGATGTTAAGGCAAAGCCATTAGGAATATTTATTCCCTCCGGGACCAAATGCCTGAACATTTCTCCAAGAGAAGCGTTTTTTCCGCCAACTAAAGGGACATCTTTTATTCCTATATTTTTAAACCAAACAATATATTTTTTGAGTATCATATAAATAAAGAGTATTAATAATTTAAGATTAGCGCCCTGACCGCATTCACAGCTCTTTGCGGATCAGAATAATTTGGTATATGATTTCTTTCTAAAATTTTGATTGCTGGTTCAGTTAACTTGCCTCCTATAAAAGCGGTAATAATCGGTTTTTGGGGCCATTTCTTTTGCATATCTATTATGATTTTAGCATTTTTAATTGGCTCGGTCATTGTTTGCGGGGTCTGGATAATAA